>DATDEV010000154.1:0-3428 GCA_036522995.1 Polyangiaceae bacterium | reverse complement strand
CTGAGGCGCCTCGTTCACCCGAAACCGAGAGCATGGTAGGCGGCGGGTCATGCCCGAGCTCTCGGAACCCAGCGCCATTCCTAGTCGCGAGACCCTGGTTCACCTGCTCTACGAGGCCGCCGAGCTAGAGCACAACCTCATGTGCACGTACCTCTACGCCGCCTTCAGCCTGCGTTCCGGCGCGGGCGAGGGATTGAGCGCGGAGGAGGCCGTCGCCGTCGACGGCTGGCGCCGTCGTATCCTGTCGGTTGCCATCGACGAGATGGGGCACTTGGCGGCCGTGTGGAACATCACCGCGGCGCTCGGCGGCGCGCCTAGCTTCGGTCGCGACAACTTTCCCCTCGATGCAGGCAATTTGCCCGCCCGGCTCGTGGTCAAGCTCGCGCCGTTCAGCCGCGACGTGCTGCAGCACTTCATTCACCTCGAGCGTCCACACGGCTCGCTCGAGCCCGACGGCGAAGAGTTCGCGCCGCCGAGCCTCTACGCACGGGCGGTCACGGCAAAGCGCATCACTCCGATGCCCGTCGACTACGACACGGTGGGCGATTTCTACGAACACCTCGCGAGCTCGCTAAGCAGCTTCGTCGCTGCGCATGGTGAAGACCACTCCTTCATCGGCGACCCCGCGCTACAGTTGTCCCGGGCAGAGCTCGAGCTCGACGGAGCCCGCCCCGTCATCTGTTCCAAGACGGCGCTGGCCGCCTTCCGCGCCATCGTCGAGCAGGGCGAGGGTGCCCGCGCCGATGCCGTGACCTCGCACTACCAGCGGTTCCTCTCGATCCGCCGGGAGCTCGACGAGCTGCGCGCAAAAAACCCTGGCCTTTCGCCGGCCTTTCCCGCTGCCCACAACCCGGTGCTGAGGCCCCCCATGGGCCGGAGCGGTCGCGTCTGGCTCGAAGATCCCGAGACCGCTGCCGTCGTCGACGTGGCCAACGCGAGCTATGCGCTCATGCTCCGTCTCTTGGCTCACAGCTACGTGGTGCCGCGCCCCGAGCCCGCCAAGCAGCTGGTGATCGATCTGGCCCTCGGCCTCATGCATGCCATGGGTCCCCTCGGTGAGCTGGCCGCACGGCTGCCCGCCGGCCCCTCGAATCCCGCCTGCCACGGCGGCATGTCCTTCACCGCCCTCCGCGACTCGTCGGCGATCCCACCTGGACCTAGCGCTGCGCGCTTCTTCTGCGAGCGCCTGGAAGAGCTGAGCCAGGCTGCCGCGACGCTACGGCCCAGCCCCGACGGTCGCGTGGCGCGGGCCGCCAGCGTCCTCGGCGAGCTCAGCGCGCGCGCCGCCCGCGACTTCCCCCGCGCCCTGGCGGTGGTGCCGGGCAAGACCAGCCTGCCGCTCTTGCCCGTGCCGGCAGTCGTGGCGCCCGTTCCCATCAGCGTCGATGGTGTCGACGCCATCGACGCTTCTGACATGACGCTGCTCTACGAGGGCAAGCGCTGCATCCACGCGCGCTTCTGCGTCACCGGGGCGCCGCAGGTCTTCTTGGCCAACGTGCAGGGCCCCTGGATTCACCCGGACGCGTTGGCGGTCGACCGCCTGGTGGAGATCGCCCACGCCTGCCCGTCCGGCGCCATCCGCTACCGCCGCAAGGATGGTCACGTCGACGAGGAAGCCCCGCCGGTCAACTTGATCTCGATCCGCGAATCGGGCCCGTATGCAGTGCGGGCGCAGCTCAACCTCAGCGGTAAGCAAGAGCTACGCGCGACGATCTGTCGCTGCGGCGCTTCGAAGAACAAGCCGTACTGCGATGGCTCCCATCACGATGCCCCTTTCGTCGCCAGTGGCGAGCCGGCGACCAGCGCGCCGGACATGCTGCCGGAGCGCGCCGGCGAGCTGTCCATCGAGCCGCTCACCGACGGTCCGCTGTCGCTGCGCGGCAACGTGGAAATCACCAGCGGCACGGGGCGCGTGGTGGCGCGCCTCACTCAAGCCAAGCTCTGCCGCTGCGGCGGCAGCCAGAACAAGCCGTTCTGCGATGGGAGCCATGCGCGCATCGGCTTTCGCTCGAGCTAGAGAAGCTTATTCCGGCCCGCGACGCTTGATGTCGGTGTACGGCGTTCCGTCACGCCGCGTGTAGATCGCGGGCTTCCCGTCGGGCGGTGCAATCAGATCGATGTCGGGGTAGTGGGCGCCGTCGGAGGCAACACGGGAGCCGATCTCCAGCACCAGCGCGGGTTCTTGCGTGTGGTTCTGGAGGCAGTGACCATTCGTGTCACCAGCCCGAAAGCCCGCAGCGTCGCCAGCGACGAGCACTTCTCGCCCATCGTCGGTCACGAGCGTGACCTCACCCCTGATGACGTAGACGAATTCGTCGGACTCGGTGTGCCAGTGGCGTTGGCTCGACCAGGCGCCTGCCGGTAGCGTGAGCACGTTCACACCGAATTGAGTGAGCCCCGCCGCATCACCGAGCTTTTTTCGTTCGCGTGCACGGCAGGGGCCATCGAAGGGACTTGGGTAGAGCGTGCCGATTATCGATGGCACCGCGTCGACGTGGATCTTCTTTGGCATGGCTACTCCCGGCAGCAGCTTGGCACCCGCGCGGCTGTTTGCGAACCCCAGTTGCGGCCGCACGCTGCTACGCTAGGCAGCCATGATGTCGTGTCGTGATGCGAGGAGCTCCGACTTGCAGGCGCTTGCACAGGTCCACGTCGCGGCGTGGCGCGCCGCGTACGCTGGGCTCATGGATCCAGAATTTCTGGAGTCTCTCGCGCCCGAGCATGCTTTGAGACGACTCCGCCCGGCGCTGGAACCTCAGCCACCGCTGCTCGTCGTCGCCGAGCATGACCAGAACATTGTCGGGTTCTGTCGCTTCGGCCTGTCCAGAGATGCCGACACCTCACCGCACACCGGAGAAGTGTTCGCGTGCAACGTCGCTCCAGCTCATTGGCGGTGCGGATTCGGCGCTCAGGTCATGGCAGCAGCCCTGTCACGGCTCGCGGAGCTCGGTTGCGACACCTGCACGCTCTGGGTGCTCGAGCAGAACGACCGCGCTCGGCGATTCTATTCCGCCCTTGGCTTCACTCCGGACGGCGCAACTCGCATCGAGGCAGCAGGTACCGCGTATCCTCTGTCAGAGGTGCGCTATAGCCGGCCCATCTAAGCGGCGCCTCAGCGGGTTCACAGCGCGCCGTCAATCCGAAGCAAGCGCTGCGCGGCGCCGTCTAGAACCCATAGCTCGCCGCTGGGTGTCCGAGCCATGCCCGTGATGTCGATCGCCGCATCGAGAACGCGCACTGGCTGGAGCTCCCCCTGCAGCGACGGCTCGTCGATGCGATTGCCGGCACCAAGCAAGAGACGATCGCTGGGTTCGAGCTGGATGACACCACGCTCACCGGGCAGCGTCGCCATACCACCAGCTACGTAGGTTGCCGAGCTCATCGGCACCACCCGCACTGGTTCGCCTCCGCCGTCATTGAAGACGAAC
>DATDEV010000153.1:0-2744 GCA_036522995.1 Polyangiaceae bacterium | reverse complement strand
GGCAAGGGGCCGCATTTCCTGTGGCAGCTGGCAACCGATGAAACGGGCGCGCAGATCTTCGGTTCGGGTGGCGGCACGCCGCTCATCACTACCGTCTTCTTGAACGGCTTCGAGGTCGCCGTGGCAGTGCTGCCCGGCGGCTACGGCGCGGCGGCCACGCCCGGCGCCTGCGCGCGCCCCACCGACGTCACCACTTACGCCTCGGGCTACAAGCCGCGCGCGAGCGTGCGCTGCTACGCCGCTCCCTCGTCCAAGCTGGCGCGCTCGCTCACCATCGTGCGCCTCGACAACGGCAAGATCTTGCGCACCTTCCGGCGCGATCCGGCGGAGGTGCCCAAGCTGCGCGACAACAATCTGGTCACGACGGCTGCGCTCGATTCACCGCTCACCGGCCAACCGGTGCCGTTCCCGTCCGAAGTCGGGGCGGTGGCTGACCGCATTTTCATCGGTGATCAAGACGGGGCGCTGTGGCGCGTGACCCTCGCGGGCGCGCCCGCCGATTGGAAGATGGACCTGTTTTTCGACACCTTCCCCGGCGATGGCACGTTCCTGCACGGCCCGAACGACGGCCAGCCGATCGTCACGCCCCCGATCATCTCGGTGGATGCGATCGGCAACCTCACGGTGGCAGTCTCGACCGGCGATCAGGAAGCGCTAGCCAGCCCGCCCGGAACGGTGAACTACGTGTGGTCGCTGACCGAGAAGCCCAACGCCGCGCGCACCAAGTTCGACGCCGTGCCCAACTGGCACCTGGACTTCAAGGACAGCGACTCCGGCGTGCGCGTGATCGGCACCATGGCGCTGTTCTCGAGCGTCCTCTACTTCGCCGCGATGGACACACCTGACACCGCCAGCCTCGGCGCTTGCGCGCAAGGCGTCGGGCGCGTGTACGGCATGCACTACCTCGACCCGAACGGGTCCGCGACCGCGGGCAAGGGCGGTGAGGTTCAGCCTGGTTTCAAGGACACCCTCGGCGCGACCGACTACATCCCTGCCGCGGACATTCTCGGCAGCACCTCGGCCGAGGCCTTTTTTGGCGGCGTCAGCATCGGCCAGCAGCCCGTCTGCGAGAACCCCGGCACGGGGGGAGATGACGAGTACTTCAAGTACGGCGCCCACTACGCTCTCGGTACCCCCACCGGCGGCAAGTTCACGCTCTTCGTCTCGACGGGCAGCACGGTCCCCAACCCGACGCGCCCCGACATCACGGCCGTCAATCAGGGCAACTCACAGGCCGTGGCCGTCGAGATTCCGAATCCGGCCGTGGTCACGCGCGTAGACTCCTGGGCCGCCATCGTCGAATAATCGGAGGCTGGGGCCCACGCCCCCGAGTCACCGCATGCGTTCACAGCGTTCCCTCATCGTCTCAGCGGCGCTGCTCTGGCTGCCGCTGCTCGTCAGCGGCGAGCTCGGCTGCCGCGAAAGGCCTGCCCCTCAGCAGGCGGCACCCGCTCCCGCTGCCAGCTCCGCCGCGCCGCCGCTCGATCGCCTGGCGCCGGGAGAGCTGGCGCCGAGCAGCACCGAAGTGTTCGGCTTCGCGCTGCCTCGGGGCATGCTGCTCGAAAATCAAATGCCCGACCGCGCGTACGCGCGCGGCAAGGTGTCGCCCGAGGAGCTGGCCAACTACGTGAGGACGCGGGTGGCCGCCTCCCACGTGGAGCTCGGCGCGGCCAGCACGCTGTTTCCCATGGTGCGCATCCAGGGTGGGCCGTCCGATCGCGTCTTCAGCTTCGAAGTGCTGCGCGACCGCAACGGCACGCGCCTGATCATCCGTGACGTCACGCCGCCGCCCCCGCTACCGCCGGGTCTCACGACCGAAGAGCGCTGGCGCGCGGCTGGCATGTCACCCGATGGCAGGCCGCTGGATCTCAAGAAGCTCGAGTGAGCCTCGGCGCGAGCCTAGCGCTGCGACTCGTCCTCGAGCCGCATCGCCTCGAGCAGCAAGCCGCCAATCTTCTGCTGCTCACCCGAATCCGAGGCGCCGCCGCCCTGCGAGCCGCGAAAGGTGAAGGAGCCCTTCTTCCAGCGCAGCACCTCACGCAATAGCTCGGTGGGGTTCCACGGCTTGTCGTCGAGCATGCCGGCCGCGAATTTGCCATCGGTCAGCTCGAGCAGCGCCACACGGTTGCCGTCGCCCCCGCGCACCTTCAAGCGCCCACTGCGCCGCTCGAGCTCGAGCAGCGTGAGCACGGTGGCGACCGACATCTGCGCGATGTCGCCCACGAAAGCAGCGCCGCCCACCGACGAGGCCGGCCCGTCCGAAGAGAACGACTCGCGCTGCTTGCGCAAGCGGTTGGCCATGTCGATCAGGGCGCTGACTTGCGCCACGACCTCTTCGTTGTGGAAAGGCTTGGTGAGGTACAGGTCCGCGCCGACGTTCAGCCCCTGCAGCCGGGACTCGGCGTCATCGGCCTCGGTCAGAAACAGGAACGGCGTGGTGGCAACGCGCGAAGGCTCCGTCCTCACGCGACGAGCCACCCAAAAGCCGTCGATGTCCGGCAGGCTCACGCTGCACAGGATGCAGTCAGGCTGAAGCTCGCGGACCTTGTCGAAGCCAGCGCGCGCCTCACCGGCGACGTGGACCTCGTAGCCCGCCTCGCTGAGGAACTTGGTCAGCAGGGCGGCTTCCCATTCCTCTTGCTCGATGATCAACACTCGGCCGCGCGTCACGCCCAAACGCTAGCATGGCGGACCGCCTAAACCCCGAAATTACGAGAATTTACGCCGTGGTTGTCTCGTAGTCG
>DATDEV010000152.1:0-3428 GCA_036522995.1 Polyangiaceae bacterium | reverse complement strand
TCGCCCCGCCAGGGCGCGGCTCGGTCGCGCTCTTCGGGCTCGCCCTGGTCGGGGCGGCGCTCCTGCGGAGGCGCCGATGAAGCCTCAGCTGGCGTTGCTGCTCAGTGCCGCCATCGCCCTACCGTGCCTTTTCATCAGCGCGAGCGCACGTGCGCAAGGCACGGACGAGTTCGGCTCGTACGGCAAGAAACGCGGCGCTCAGAGCGAATCCCCGCAGGATGCGGCGGTCGAGCTGCGCTTCGGCCCCTACGAGCCCGAGGTCGACAGCGAGCTCGGCAGCACCCCCTTTCAGGACACCTTCGGCGACAAGAACCGCTACCTGTTCGGCTTCGAGGCAGACTGGCAGCTGTTCAGGATCCCGCATTTCGGCACGCTGGGGCCGGGCTTCGGCATGGGTGTCACCAAGTTCACGGCCAAGGCGCCCTTCACCGACGGCAGCGGCACTTCGAACACCGACACGCGCATCTGGATCCTGCCGATGCACCTGGTCGCGGTGGCGCGGGCCGACGTGCTCGTGAAGGATTTCGGCATCCCCTTCGTGCCCTACGCCAAGCTCGGCTTCGGCTACGGCATGTGGTGGACCAACGACGGCGGCAAGGCGAGCGAGGTGGACGGCGTCAAAGGCAAGGGCGGCTCCTACGGCCTCACCTACGCCGGCGGCATCATGTTCCTGCTCGACATCCTCGACGAGGACGATGCCGTCACTGCCGACGGCATCACCGGCATCAACAACTCCTACATCTTCGGCGAATGGTACCGCCCCCAGCTCGACGGCTTCGGGGCCGAAGGGATCATGAACATCGGCAGCAGCAGCTGGATCGTGGGTCTTGCTGTAGAGATGTAGTGGGCGAGTGGGAGAGTGAGGGCTAGCGCTAGCGGGACAGTGGGGGTGGGACGCGGGAAGCGGGGAAGCGACGTGGGGAACGCGGGTCGTCTCGAGCGCCCAGCGCAGTTTGCGATCAAGCCGCCCTGCTCGTCTCGAGCGCTCAACGCAGTTACGACGCGGCGTTCGGCGCCCGCGCCGAACGCTGGAACCACCTGCCAAGACCATGCCCCAACCAGATCACGATCGCCCGAGTAGCCCGACCAAACAAACCGGCGAGGCCGGCGCCTAACCCGGTTCAGCAAAGCCAAGGACGCATGGCACTCTCGGGCATCAGCGGAGCGAAAAAAAACCCGCGCTGCCCGCGCTGCTTTCAGCGAGCTTTGAGCAACCTGTCTATGTGCTTTTGCTCCCACGCCAGGGCGCGCGACAGCTGCTGGAACTCGCGCTCACGGCGGTGGAACTCCGGCGGGTGCAGCGACGTGCGGCCGGCGATACGAGCCTCGGGTACCAGGTGATGCAAGAGCTCGTGGTACACGATGTACTGCGCGAAGTAGCGAGGCACCCAGCGCTGGTCGAGCACGGGATGGATCCGGATCAGTCGCTCGCACGCGCTGTAGCTGCCCAGCTTGATGCTGACACGCTTGCCCGTCGGCGGCCTGGACTTGCGACCCCAGGTGATGAGCACGTCGCTCACAGTACCGGCGAAGTAACGCTGGTTCACGTCGTGCAAAATCGCATCCAGATCATGGACTTGGCCGGCTGTACGCAGCTTGCCTGGCGCCTTACGCGAGGCGCGGATGCGGTGCAGGTTCTGGTCGATGAACTCGCCGACGATCTGCGAGGCCTCCCGATCGGCTTGCACCACGTAGGCGACCAGCGCGTTCTTCACCCGCTCGGAAGCGCCCAAAAACATCATGTGCAGGCGCACTCGCAGCCGACCGCGCGATCGGGTCTGCGTGACCATCCGGCGGCGGTTGTCGGTCACCCCCAGCTGCACCGGGCCCCCGAACGCGAGCTCCAGGCGTCGCTCGAGCGCCTGACGAGCACCTTCGTGGATGAAGATCTGCGGACCCTTGGCCAGACCCTTGATCGGCAGCTCGATGGACTGCTGAGGGATGCGCACCGCAGCGGTCGCGGCCGTCGCAGCCGTCGCCATCCTCGGAGACGCCGCCGCGCGAGCGCGACCAACGCGACCAACGGGGGTGTGCCAGGGGAATCGGAGCTGCGGAGGCATCGAAATTGAGACCGTCCTGGGTTCCCTAGGGGTCGCTCTAGAGCCCGTCAAGGAAACAGATAACTCTTAATAAATACATGCATTTAACAGCAAGTAGCGCGACCTCTGCCTCAGCCCTTCGTAAGTCCGCGACAGCGAAGCCATTCCGCTTCTTCGGCCATCTGGCCCCCGCCAAAATTGCCCAAAACCGGCCACAGGGCCTCCGCGGCGCCCCGCCAAGCGGCCGCTAGGACTCGCCCACCCGCGATAAACCCCAAAGAAAACATCGGCCGGCGCCGTCCAGCTGCAATGGACGACGCCGGCCGTATGCCTGGGGTCTTCGAGGCCTCGCTAGCTCAGCTAGGGCGAGGATTGGGCGGGCGCTTGGCGCCGTTCGGTGACGAGCCATTGGGCGCCGCGGGGCTGGCCTTGGCTTCGCTGGCCGGCGCGGCGCCGGCTTCACCTTTTCCCGGCTTGGCACCTTCGGGCGCAGCCGGCTTGGCGCCTTCGGCGGCAGCAGGCTTGCCTGCCACGTCACCCGCGGGACCACCGCGCTTGAGCCCGTTGTGCTCCATCACCTTGCCGACGACCTTCTCCAGCAGCGCGGGGTGCTGCTCGAGGTAGGTGCGAGCGTTGTCTCGGCCCTGCCCGATACGCTCGCCGTCGAGCGAGAACCAGGCCCCGCTCTTTTGAATGACATTCGCATCCGAGCCCATGTCGACGACTTCGCCCGAGCGGCTGATGCCTTGGCCGTAGAGGATGTCGAACTCCACCTCACGGAAGGGGGGCGCCATCTTGTTCTTCACGACCTTCACGCGCGTGCGGTTGCCGACCACGACCATGTCCTTGCCGGGCGGTCCCGCCTCTTTGATGGCGCCGATGCGGCGCACATCCAGGCGAATGGAGGCGTAGAACTTGAGCGCGTTACCGCCGCTCGTGGTCTCGGGGCTGCCGAACATCACGCCGATCTTCATGCGAATCTGGTTCGTGAAGAAGATCATGCACTGCGAGCGGTTGACCGAGCCCGTGACCTTGCGCAGCGCCTGGCTCATCAAGCGAGCCTGCAAGCCGACGTGCGAGTCACCCATGTCGCCTTCGATTTCGGCCTTGGGCACGAGCGCCGCCACCGAGTCGATCACGATCAGATCGACGGCGTTAGAGCGCACCAGCATGTCCGTGATTTCGAGCGCCTGCTCGCCGTAGTCCGGCTGGCTGATGAGCAGCTCGTCGGTCTTCACCCCGAGCTTTTTGGCGTAGCCGACGTCGAGAGCGTGCTCGGCGTCGATGAATGCCGCCACGCCGCCCTGGCGCTGTACGTTGGCAATGGCGTGCAGCGTGAGCGTCGTCTTACCGCTCGACTCCGGACCATAGATTTCGACGATGCGCCCG
>DATDEV010000151.1:0-2504 GCA_036522995.1 Polyangiaceae bacterium | reverse complement strand
CGCCCTGGTGCACCATGCCGTGGCCCCCGTTGTCGAGCACCACCCAGACCACCGGCAGGCCCTGCTCGGCCGCGCTGTGCACTTCGGCGCCGTGCATGGCAAAGGCCGCGTCGCCGACCAGCGCCACGGCGCGTCGGCCTGGCGCTGCCAGCGCGCCGCCCACGACGCCTGCCACCGCGCTGCCCATGGCCGCCAGCCCCAGATCGATGAAGTAGGTGCACGGCTGGCGCGCCTCGAAGTAGTGGCCGGCCCAGATGATGGCCGTGCCATTGTCCACGAACAGCATGGCGTCGTCAGGCATGGCCCGGCGCAGCTCGTGCACCAGGCGTTGTGGTTTCAGGGGCGCGCTGTCCGAAGTCATGGCCTCGGCGCTGATGTGGCGCGGCACCGCTGCGCAGAGCTCGCTCAACGGTTCCACGGGGCGAGGCGACGCGCTCTTGCGCACCAGCTCCAGCGAAAGCTCGCCGAGCGAAGCCTTGGCATCGCCCACCATGGCCACGTCTACCGGCTGGTTGCGCCCGATGGTGCGGCCGTCGATATCGAGCTGCAAAAACGCGGTGCGCGGGGTGGCCGGCAGCGTCCAGGCGTTGGTCACGAACTCGTTGAGGCTCGAGCCCACCACCAACAGCACGTCCACCTCGCCCGAGCCCAGGTAGCGCTCGGCTCGATCGTGGCCGCCGAAGCCCAGCACACCGAGCGAGAGCGAGTCATGCTCGGGAAAGCAGCCCTTGCCTTTGGGTGACGTGGCGACCGGGATGTGCTGCGAATGAGCCAACGTGAGCAACTCGCTCTCGGCGCCCGATAGCGCGACGCCGTGACCTGCCAGGATGCAGGGGCGCTGCGCGCTGGCCAGCAGCAGCGCGGCGCTGGCGATAGCCTGGCGATCCACCGGCTGTGAGCGCGCTCGGTACTGTTCGGGCGCGAGCGGCGACAGGCTGACCGGGCGGCTGAGCAAGTCGGCCGGCATGTTCAGGTGGACCGGGCCGCGGCGACCGCTGAACGCCACGCGGATGGCTCCGCGCAGCAGATCAGGAATACGCCCGACGGTCGGGAACATCGCCGACTGCAGCGTGACGGGACGAAACAGCTCGACCAGATCGGTGCCGAAGACCGAGCTCTCCTGGATCGCGCCCTTGCCGAACACGTGGGTGGCGACCTGGCCGGTGAGCAACAGCACGGGCAGCGAGTCGGCCTGTGCGCTGGCGATGCCGGTCAGGGCGTTGGTGGCGCCGGGGCCACTCGTCACGCAGCACACGCCCAGCTTGCCGCTCACGCGCGCATAGGTTGCGGCCATGAAGGCTGCCGCGCCTTCGTGCTTGGCCAGCACGAAACGGATCGTTTTGCGCTCGTGGACCGCTTCGAAGAAGCCGGTGAGCGGGCCGCCCGGCACACCAAAGATGAGCTCGACGCCTTCGCTTTCCAGGATCTCCAGGATGGCGTGAGCGGCGGGGATTTCGAGGGCGCTGCGCGGTCGAGTGAGAAGCGAGTTCAAAGGGCCTTGGCCGGTGCTCCCGGCGATAAGCCCCCAGTACGGCGCAAGTAAGCTCGCACTTTAGCATCCGCTCACCCAGCGCAGTGAAATGACACGGCTTTAAGCTGCGCCCAGCGTCGCCTACATGCGCGCAGGCACGCTGCGCGCGCAGCGCGCTCGAGCATTGCGCGAGCATTTGGAGTGCGTGGTACGGCGGGTGCACTACCAGCGGCAAAATGCTGTTGAGCTTCGGTAGGTCGGGCAATACCGCGAAATGTGCCCGCTCTGCTCAGAGCTACGCCGACGCAGATTGTCTCGCACTAGGCGCAAAGCGACATGGGGGCGCGCTGCGGGCCCGCTGGCTGAGCCTCGGTTTGGGAGCGCTGATTTGGGGCTTTGGCGCAGACGTCGACGCGCGAGTGCCGGCGCAGGCGCAGCCGCCCAAGCGAGCTGCGCCCGCGCCCGACAAGCCGAGCACCGACAAGCCGAGCACCGACAAGCCGAGCACCGACAAGCCGGTGCACGCCGACGAAGCGCGCGGCTATGAGCGGGCGCCGGGCACCGAGCCCGAGGACGTAGCGCTGTTCGTGCCGCGATTGGTGCTGGCCGTGCCGCGCTACGCCCTCATGGTGGTGTTCTTTCCGGTGCGCGAGACCATCAGCTTCATGGACGAGCACGCGTTGGTCGAAGAGACAGTCGACTTTCTCTATAACGACGAGCGCAATGCCGCCGTCGTGCCCACCCTCGCGCTCGACAGCTTCTTCGGGCCGTCCTTCGGGCTCAAGGCGTTTCACGAGGACCTAGCCGGGCACGGCGAGTACGGCAGCATCGAGGCGCTGTTCGGCGGTATGTACAGCCTCGCCACTCAACTGCACTTTCGTGCCGAGCACTACCGGGGAACGCGCTTGTGGCTCGAGAGCTTGGCGCGCTACGAGGGCGAGCCGGGTCAGCTATTTCAGGGCATCGGCAACGGTCAAGTCAGCTCGAGCTCCGGCGAGCTGCTGGATCCGCGGCAGGGCTCGGTAGCGACGCG
>DATDEV010000150.1:0-2879 GCA_036522995.1 Polyangiaceae bacterium | reverse complement strand
ATCTGCGAGCGCGACCGGCGCTACCTCGCGCACGACACCGAGGAGAGTGCCTCCGCCCAGCGAAAGCGTGAGCGCGATGGGGGTCGGCGGGCGTTCGGGAGCGGGCGGTGGCGGTGGTGGCGGTGGTGGCGGCTCTTCGATCGTCTCGACCGGCTCGCTGTTGTCCGAATCGATCAGCAGCGCGAGCGTGAGCGCAGTGGCCTGTTCGAGGGCGGCGCAGGTGCTGCCGCGATCGCGCAAGATGCGCGTGCCTCCGCCGTTGGCGCTACGGATGTCTGCCCGAAATACACCGCCGCGGTAAGTGAAGCTGACATGGTAGGCGCTCGTCTCACTCGTCGCGCGGTTGCCGCGAACGTGCTCGACGTGCGCGGTGAGTGCTTCCGTATCCGGACAGCCTTCGGCGCCTGCTTCGCGCGTGACATCGAGCACCGCCGGCGCTTGCGCGTGGGCCGCGAGCGTCGTCGTACTCGCCACGAGCGACGTGCAGAGCGCGAAAACCGAGCGCATTCGGGGAGGTGAGAGTACCTGCGCCGGGCTGGCGCTGGCGACTCCCAGCGCATTTTTTTGTGATCGACGGCGGCAAGTCCCCCCACTACCCGGACGAGTGGTATCGTCGAAGTATAAGTCCCGTCCTCGTCATGCTGGGGCCCCACTCTCTGCCTTGCACGAAGTGGTTGTCGATTTCCACCCACTAACCGCAGGGACTTTTTCAGGGCATGAGCGAGCCGCATCCCCAATTTCGAGCGATCTATGAAGCCCACTTCAACTTCGTGTGGTGCTCGCTCAGGCGCCTCGGGGTGCGCGAGGCGGACGTGCTCGATCAGGCTCAAAAGGTGTTTCTAACCGCTCATTTCAAGCTGGCCGAGTTCGAAGGCCGCTCCCAGATCAGCACCTGGCTTTTCGGGATTTGCCAGCGGGTGGCCAGCGATTACCGTCGCTCGGCGCTGTTCCGGCGCGAGGTGACGACCGACGCAGCCGAGATGGATCTTTACGGTGGCTCCTCGCACGAAGACTCCTCGCAAGGTGCCGAGTCGCGGCAGCGCGTTCAAGTCGCCGAGGCCATTTTGAACAAGTTACCCGAGCCCCAGCGCTTGGTGTTCGTGCTGTTCGAGCTCGAAGAGATGAGCGGTCAGGACATCGCACAGCTGCTGGGCATTTCGGTCGGTACCGTGCGCTCGCGGCTACGCTTGGCGCGTGAGGCCTTCTCGCGCGAGGTCAAGCGCCTGGCGTTGACTCAGGGCACGGGCCGCAAGGAGGCGGTATGACCGGCGATCCCGAGCGCCTGCTCAAGGCTGGCAGCCACGCTGATCCGCTCGAGCGCGAGCTGCTTGGCAGCCTGCACCGGTCCTTACCGCCTGACGGCGCGAAGGACCAGGCGTGGCGCGCGATTGCAGGGCAAATCGCGGTGGTTGCTGCCGTCGGGGCCGCCACCGGCTCGAGCGCTGCAGCTGCCACCAAGGCCTCGGTCGGGACGCTCGCTTCTTGGGGGCTAGGCGCCAAGGTGGCAGCGGTGGTCGCCGCTTCGGGTATCACGGTGGGCGGCGGCTACCTCGCGCTGCGCACCAGCAACGAGCCGCCCGCCGTGGTGGCGCCCGCGCGCCAGGTGACACCTTCGGAAGCGCGGGTTGCGCCTCCTCCGTCTCCGCCGGAAGCGCGCGAGCCGGAGCCGTTGCCTCAGGCCGAGGAAGCGCCGAGTCGACGGCTCGAGCCGCGACGTCAAGACTTGCTGAGGGCCGAGAGCGCGCTACTCACGGATGCTCGTGCGCAGCTGCGCTCGGGCAACCTGGCCGGCGCGCAAGCGTCGCTCGAGCGGCTGCAAGCTCAGTTTCCGAAGGGCATGCTCACGCAGGAGCGCGAGGTGCTGGCGATCGAGGTGCTGAACGCTCGCGGCAACGTCGACGGTGCCAGGCACCGGGCGAAGGCCTTCATCAAGGCCTATCCACGCAGCCCGCACAGCGCGAAGCTGGCTCGTTTCGTCGAGTGACGGGGCGCCGCGTGCCCGTAGGGCGCGAGTTCTAGCGCACAACGTCGGACGGCCGCGACCCTTAGGGGTGTGCTCGAAAACTGGAGTGAGCGGAAACACCCTCCCTTCATGCGATTGAGTGATCCGCGCGAACCGCCCCCTCCACGGACATCTACGAGGCACACGTGGTTTTGCACCCGAAGGTCTACATTGCTGCTCGATAAATCCACGTTCCTCGGAAGCATCGCTCGTTGGACGAGCGGCGCCGCGCTGGTCGCCACCATTGGCTGCACCGGCAACGTGCTCGGCGACGGCGACGGCGCCTCCCCGGGCCCCGGCCCGGGAGCGGCCGGCAGCGGGGGTGGGACGACCGGTGTCGGCGGCGGTGCAGATGGGAGCAGCGCTGCGGGCAGCGGGCTCATCACCACGCTCGACTGTAGCAACCGAGTCATCGATCCAGGGCCCTCGCCGATGCGCCTGCTGTCGCGAGCGCAGTACCTGGCCACCGTGCGCGATCTGGCCGGGGACGTGCCGGACATCGAGCAGGCACTCGGCGACACGGTCGACGCCTCGGCCTTCGGCCTGGTGCAGCCGCACGTCACGCAGGTCGAGCTCGAGAATTTCCAGAAAGCGGCCGACGCGATCGCCAAGCTCATCGCCGGCACCCCCGCAACGCTGAACATGGTGGCGCCGTGCGAGGCCGGTAAGGTGCCCGCCGACTGCGCCAAGAGCACCGTCCAAAGCTTTGGTGAGCGCGCCTACCGAGCCCCCGTCACCGATGCTGCCGACATCGACCGTCACGTGCAGCTGTTCAACGTCGGCGCGGCGACCAGCTACCAGTACGGCATCGAAATGCTGCTGCGCGGCATGCTGCAGTCACCGCGCTTCCTCTATCGCGTCGAGATCGGCACGGGCG
>DATDEV010000149.1:0-7220 GCA_036522995.1 Polyangiaceae bacterium | reverse complement strand
CCCATCGCGATGCGCCAGAAGCGCCAGCGCTCGTAGACGAGCCCGCCCTCCAGGTACGCCATCGAGCCGCCATCGGCTACTTCTGGACCGCCCTCGATGCTCAGCCCGCCCGCACCGACGTTGGCGAACACGCCCAGGTCCTGCAGGTTCCGATGCATGGCAAACAGCGGATACGTATCGACGTGGAAGATGAAGCCACCGCCGCCCGCCTTGCGGTCGTTGCCCGAGACGCCGAGCCCACCGATGCCAAGCCCGAAGGAGACGTAGTCGTTGAACGCCACCCCCAGCCAGATCGCTCCGCCGTTGTCCAAGCCCACTCCGGTGCTGGAGCGGTAGCTGTCGTCGTCGAGCTTGTCGATCTCGTTCGGGTAACCGGAGGCTTTGCCAAAGCCGAAGCCCCCGCTCATGCCGAGGGTAAAATCGGAGCGGCGCTTGGCCTTGGCGCCGTAGTCGCCGTCCCACTCCTTGTTGCCGCTCTCGGCGCGCGCCGCGCTCGTCGCCATCAGGCAAACCGTGGCCAGCCCTAGCGCGGCGAGGATCCTCATGCTCCCCATCTCGTGCCGCTACGTCCGGCGGTCAACCCCGTCGGCGCCGGCTCATGGATCGCAGCAGCTCCAGCATCGCTTCCTGCACCTCGGGCGGCTGCGCTTCGATCAAGCGTGCGGCCTCGAGCGCTCGCGGACCCGTCTCGCCAATGCCACCGAGCAGCTCCCCGGCAGCGACGCCCAAGCCACGAGCCAATGCCAGGATGGTACTGAGCGATGGATCGCGCTGGCCGTGCTCCACCGTCCCTATGTAATTGGGGGTTAGCGATGAACGCTCGGCAAGCTGCTCGAGCGTCAGCCCGAGCGCGAGCCGTCGTCGTCGAACTTCACGGCCGAAGGCGAGAGGCAATGGACGATGATTTCTGATCACTCCGGGTCCGGGCATGAACCATTGATAGTGTTGGCGCTACCACACTATGAGACAGGTACCATTTCGTGCGGATCTTCAATCGTCATCGACGCTTACGCACGAGCGCGCCCTTCCTACCAGGCGGCCGCCCGGCTAAGCGGCATGCGATCATGATCGCGAATGTGATCGCACTCGCCCTCCTACTATGAGGGACTTCAGCTGCGAGACGAACGGTCGGCAGTTCAGACCAAAACTTGTCCGTTTCCTCGACAACGTGCGAGCGGATCTATCGATGCGCACATTGGGCGTCCCTCGCCTCCGAGCTCTCGCGCCGCTATTGGCGCTGTGGGCCAATGTCGGCTGCCAGGGCGGCAGCGATGCGCCTTCCCTGTCGCGCACTGAGACGATCATCAAAAGTGCCCCAGTCCCCCCTGAGCGGGGACCGCAGCTAGGCATCGTCGCCGAGCTGGTCATCGTGCGCGAGGCGACCGATCCGCGTGCGGCCAGCCTGGGCGTCTTGCACGCGGGCGCTCGGGTAGCGCGTTCGGCCGAGCCCGTTTCGCACCTGGGCTGTGGGGGCGGCTGGTATGCCGTGCGCCCGAGAGGCTTCGTTTGTGCGGGGCCCGAGACCACGCTCGACCTGTCCCACCCCACGCTGGCAGCCATGGCTCTGCCGCCGACCCTCGACGCCAACCTGCCGTACACGTACGCACGCGCCCGCGTCGAAACGGCCCTGCTAGAGCGGGAACCGGCTCGGCCAGACGGCGTGCGCGAGGTGGGCAAGCTGCGCCGGCGCGCCGGCATGGCAGTCGTCGGGTCGTGGAAGGCGAAGGACGCCGACGGCGTGGAGTCGCGCCTGGCGCTGCTCACGAGCGGGCGCTTCGTGCGAGCTGCCGATTTGGAGGCCGCCAAACCTTCGGACTTCGCGGGCGTGGAGCTGACCAAGGACACCCAGTTGCCGCTGGCCTTCGTGGTCAAGCGAGGCGTGCGCACGTTCCGCGTGAGCGGCAACGAGGCCGAGAAGGGCGACCTGCTCGAGTACCATGCGCGGCTGGCGCTCAGCGGCCGCTTCCGCAGCGTGGGGAGCGTGAAGTACTGGGCGCTCGCGGCAGGCACTGCGCGAGGCGACGACGCCTGGGTCAGGCACCAAGACGTGACCGTGCTGCAGAAGCGCGCGAGCTTTCCCGATTTCGTGCAGGATGACACGCGCTGGCTCGACGTCAGCGTCGTCACGGGAACGCTGCTGGCCTACGAGGGCAAGCGCGCCGTGTTCGCGACCCTGGTCAGTGTCGCGCGCGAGCTCGAGCCCGGCGGTAGCGAGACCGAGCCCGCTTCCGACAACCCCCGGTCGCTCCCGCTCGGCACCTTCCCGATCAAGCAGAAGAACCTCATCTACTCGAGCAAAGCTGGTCGCGGCTTCGGCGAAAGCTTCGAAGTGCTCGACGCCCCCTGGGCGCTCGAGCTCGGCTCCGGCCAGCTCATCCACGGCGCTTACTGGCACGACCGCTTCGGCATCGAGCATGGCGCCGGAAACCTTGCGCTCTCGCCCAGCGACGCAGCACGCGTCTTTCGCTTCGTTCAGCCGGAGCTGCCCAGCGGCTGGCACGCAGTGGCGGCCCGACCCGAGCAGGGCGTCCAGGTCGTGCTGCGCAAGTGAGCCGCGCGGCGCGGCCGCGTTCAGCGCAGACGGCGCAGGATTTCGACGGTCGCCTTGGAGCGATTGAGCGTATAGAAATGCACCCCGGGGGCGCCTCGCGCGAGCAGCTCGCGGCATTGCAGCGTGGCGTGCTGCACCCCGATCTCGCCCACGGCCTCGGCGTCGTGCGCGGCAGCGTCCAGCCTTTGCAGCAGCTCCGCCGGCATGCGCGCTCCGCACATGGCCACGAAGCGCTTGATCTGCGAGACATTCGTGACCGGCATGATGCCCGCCACGATCGGCACCTTGATACCCACGGCCCGCGCGCGCTCGACGAACGAGAAGTAGTCGGCGTTATCGAAGAACAGCTGGCTGATCAAAAACTCCGCGCCGGCGTCGACCTTGCGCTTGAGGTTCTCCAAGTCGACCGTGAGCGACTGAGCCTCGGGATGCTTCTCGGGATAGCAAGCGCCGGCGATGCAAAAGCCGCCACGCTGCTGGATGAAGCTCGCCAGCTGCGAAGCGTGACTGAAGCCGCCCTCCGCAGTCACGAACTCGCTGGCGCCCTTCGGCGGATCGCCGCGCAGCGCGATCACGTTCTCTACTCCCGCCTGCTCGAGCTGGTCCAGCACCCCACCTAGCTCGGCCTGGGTAGCGCCGACGCAGGTGAGGTGCGCCATGGCTTCGATGCCTACTTCGCGCTGAATCCGCCCCACCAGCTCCACGGTAAGCTGCCGGGTGCTACCGCCGGCGCCGTAGGTGACCGACACGTACGCGGGGGCAAACGGCGCCAGCTCGGCCACCGTCGCGAACAGGCGGTCGACGCCCTCCTGATCCTTCGGGGGAAAGAATTCGAAGGAGATTGCCGCATCTCCGCTGCCCAGCTTGTCCACGATCCGCATGACGAGCGGGCGACCGTAGCAGTAACGTCCTGCCCATGCCAGAAAGCCGGATTGATGAATCCTGAAGGAGGCTTGAGCAGAATTCACGTGGTGGCCGTGGCCGGTACGGGCATGGGAGCGCTGGCCGGACTCTTGGTGGAGCTCGGGCATCGCGTGAGCGGCAGCGACGTGGCATTCGATCCGCCGATCGGGCCAGCGCTCACCGAGTGGGGGGTGGAGACGCGGGTCGGCTTCGACGCCGGCAACCTGGAGCCGTCACCCGATCTGGTGGTGATCGGCAACGTTTGTCGCCCGCACAATCCCGAGGCGCGCGCCGCCATCGACGGCGGCTTGCCCTACACGCACATCGCCGGCGCGCTCGACCGATTCGTGCTGGCCGGCACGTCGCCGCTGGTGGTGGCGGGCACCCACGGCAAGACCACGACCAGCGCGCTGGCCGCATGGCTGCTCGAGAGCAGCGGGCTGTCACCTGGCTTCTTGATCGGTGGGCTGCCCAAGAACTTCGCGCGCAGTTTTCGGGCGCCACGCCGGGAGGCCGAGCGGCGCCTGCCGAGCGGCGACAGGCCGCCGCGGCGCGTGCCCTTCGTGATCGAAGGCGACGAGTACGACACCGCGTTCTTCGAGAAGACCGCCAAGTTCCTGCATTACCGGGCCGAGGTCGTGATCTTGACCTCGATCGAGCACGATCACATCGACATCTACCCGAGCCTGGACAGCTACCTGGCGGCATTCGAGCAGCTGCTCCGCAAACTGCCTGCGTCGGGGCTGGTGATCGCCAACGCCGCCGATCCGCTCGTGCGCCGCGTCGTCGACGCCAGCCTGGGGGACGCAGCGAACGTCGCCTGGTACGCGCTCGAAGGCGACGACACCGGCGGCAAGCCTCCGCATTGGCTCGCCGCACCCGCCAGCTACGCCGCCGAGGGCACGACCTTCGACCTGTTCGCCGGCGGCGTGCTAGCCGGCCGCGTCCTGCTGCCACTACCCGGACAGCATAACTTGCGTAACGCGGTGGCGGCGCTGGCGGCGGCCGCGCAGGGCTACGGCGCCAAGCTCAAGGACCTCGGCCTGGGACTTGCGCGCTTCGCCGGCGTGCGGCGACGCCAAGATCTGCTCGGCAGCCCGCGCGGCATCGCCGTGTACGATGACTTCGCTCACCATCCGACCGCCGTCCGCGAAACGCTGCGCGCGCTGCGACAGAAACACCCGCACGGCAAGCTGCTGGCGGTGTTCGAGCCGCGCAGCGCGACCGCCTGTCGCAACCTCCACCAGCAGGAGTATGCGCTGTGCTGGCAAGACGCCGACCTGGTGCTGTTCGCGCCCCTGGGTCGAGACAGCTTGCCCCCCGAGGAGCGCCTGGACCTGGCGGCGGTCGTGACGGCGCTCGCCGGGAGTGGCAAGCCCGCCGAGCAACTGGCGTCGATTGACGCCATTCTCGAGCGCCTGGCGGGAGCTGCCCAGGCCGGAGACACCATCGCGCTGCTGTCGAACGGGGCCTTTGGCGGGATCCACGCCAAGCTCCTGGCTCGGCTGGAGGCCTGAGGGGTTTGCCGCGCCACGGTCGCCCATGCTAGACAGCCGCCCCCCTGGAGCGTGGCGCATATGACTTGTCCCTGCGGAAAAGGCGAATCTCTGGAAACCTGCTGCGGCCCGTTCATCGCGGGCACGGCGTTGCCGGAGACTGCCGAAGCGCTGATGCGCTCACGCTACACCGCCTACGCCACCGGCAACGTCGACTACATCCTGAGCTCGCACGACCCGGCTACCGTGGGTGAGGTCGACCGCGGCAACACCGAAGCCTGGTCCAAGAGCGCCGAGTGGCTGGGCCTCGAGATCACCAAGACCGAAGCTGGCGAAGCCGGCGATGAAGCAGGCATGGTCGAGTTCGTAGCTCGATACAAGATCCGCGGCGTCGCCATCGACCACCGTGAGCGCGCCACCTTCAAGAAGCAGGCCGAGCGCTGGGTGTTCGTCGATGGCCTGGAGATCAAGGGCCCGCCGATTCGCAACGAAGGTCCCAAGGCCGGGCGCAACGACCCCTGCCCCTGCGGCAGCGGTAAGAAATACAAGAAATGTCACGGAGCCAGCTGACTCCCGAAGGCTACGCCGAGCTGGCGCTCGAGGTAGCAACCGAAGCTGGCAAGCTGGCCCTGAGCGGCTACCGCACGCGGCCCACGCCGACCCAAAAGGCGCGCCGCGAGCTGGTGACCGAGTTCGACGTGAGGAGCGAGCAGCTGATCGTCGAGCGCCTGTCGGCGGCGACGCCCGAGCTCGGTTTGGTCGGAGAGGAATCGGGCGCGGTGCGACCCGCCGTGCTGAGCTGGTTCGTCGATCCCATCGATGGCACGACGAATTTCGTGCACGGCCACCCGTTCTGGGCCGTGAGCATCGGCCTGCTCGACGGCGGCACGCCGGTCGCGGGGGCGGTGGTGGCGCCGGCGCTGGGCCTGTCATGGCATGGCTTTCGAGGCGGCTGGGCTTCACGCAGCGGTGAGAATTGTAGCGTTAGCCAAACCGGCGAGCTGGAGCAGTCGCTGATCGCGACAGGCTTTCCTACGGACCGTCGGCATGCGCCGGACAACAACCTGGACACTTTCGCGACCGTGAAGAAGAACGTGCTCGGCGTACGGCGCTGCGGCTCGGCGGCGCTCGACCTGTGCCTGGTCGCCGACGGCACCTACGACGCCTACTGGGAGCGACGCCTGAACGCCTGGGATGCCGCTGCTGGCGCGGCCATCCTACTCGCGGCCGGCGGCAAGCTGACCGCCCTCGATGGCGGCCCCGTCGACCTGAACGTGGGTCACCTCATCGCATCGAATGGCCGTATTCACGAGCAGCTGCAGCAGCTGATCGCGAGCGCCAACACTAATCGCGGCAATACGGACCCCACTTAACGAAGTATCCGTCGGTGCGAGACAGTCGCACCGTGTAGTCGGAAACGCCCAGCGGACAGCCAAGCTTGAGCTTTGGGGCGAGTCTGGGATGATGGGGAGTCATGCGTTCGCTCAAGTCCGAGGTGCCCCCGCGCCCCGCAAAGGCGGGCGTGCCGCGGCCGCTCTCCGACGTGCGCTCGGCGCGCCCGACGCCGAGGCGTTCGGGCTCGCCCACCGCGCAGAGCGAGCCGACGGTGCTGCTGGTCGGCTCCGACGCGGGCTTCGAGCCGGCGCTGCGCGTCGCGCTGGCGCGGCACCGCGTGTACGTGGAGACTTGCAGCGCTGACGCGGCCGTCGAGACCGTGATCGTCACGGCGCCCGATTTGGTGCTGCTGGCCAACGAAGCCACCCTCGACGGCGGCCGCGCGCTGCTCGGCAAGTTGGCGGCGTCGCCCTCGAGCTCGGTCGTGCCCGTGGCGATCCTCGACGACAACCCAGCGCTCGACCAGCGCCTGCAGGCGTTTCGCCATGGCGCGGCCGCGGTCATCCCCCGCTCGGCCAGCATGGATGCCATCGCGGAACAGATCGCGCGCCTGGCACGCGAGATCCCCGAGCGCGGTGAGGCGCTGGGTCAGGTCGGCGAGGCCACCCTGGCCGAGTTCGTCAGTGCGCTGGGCAGCGAGCTGCGCAGCGGGATCCTCTCGGTGCACGCCGGGCCGGACACCAATCAGGAGCCGGTGCGGCTGGTGCTCGGCAGCGGACGACCGCTGGCCGCTTTCATCGATGACTTCGTGACGCGCGTGCGGCGCCACGTGGTGCACGCCGAACCGCTCAAATACGAGTTCGATGATCGCGCCGGTGGCACCGTCAAGCTGCTCGATCCGAACGACCTGGAGTTCGAAGCGGCGCCCGAGGGAT
>DATDEV010000148.1:0-14939 GCA_036522995.1 Polyangiaceae bacterium | reverse complement strand
CGCCACCTGCGACTGACCTTCAACGGCCGCGAGCTGTTCGCCGCAGCTGCGCAGGGAACGACATTGCTCCGAGGACGCCCACTGGGCTCCGATTGGACGGCGCTCGGCGAGGGTGACGAGCTACGCTTCGGCTTTGCGCTGCTGCGAGTAGGCGGCGAGCCGCCGCTGGCCCGCGGCTCCGAGCCTGCGCGGCGGTTCGACCGCGCTCGGGTCGCCTGGGGGGTGGGAGGCGCGCTGCTGCTGCTGCTGGCTTTGCTCGTCGTAGGTCTGGTGAGCAAGGGGCACCACAGCTCGGCCGCGGGTGCGGGCGCGTCGGCGAGCGCGGCCGCGCCCAGCGCGAGCTCCGCTACTGCCCCGGCTGTCGTGCCGGCGGAGCCGGTGCCCGCCGAGCCGGTGCCCGCCGAGCCCGCACTGCCCCTGCCCTTGCCGGTCGAGGCCGCGCCCGCCGAAGTCGCCATGCCGCTGCCGCTCGAGCGCGAGGGCGAGGCCACTCTGCTCAATCCGGGCGCTGCGGCGGCCCCCGCCAAACCTCTCGTCGCCTACCCGCAAAACATCGCCAATCGCCCGATCCCGCGCATCGGCGACCAGCCCTGGCTGATTTCGGACACTTGGCGCGAGCACCACGAGCGCTTGCTGAGGGCCGCGGGGCGCGCCACCGCCAAGGTGATCTTCCTGGGCGACTCGATCACCGCGGGTTGGTGGTCAGCGCCAGCCTACAAGGAGTACTTCGGCAAGTATTCGCCGCTCAACCTCGGGATCGTCAGCGATACGACTCAGAACGTGCTCTGGCGCATCGAGCACGGAGCGCTCGACGGCACCCATCCACAGGTGGTGGTCACGATGGTGGGCGTCAACAATTTGGCCGGCGGATTTTCTGCGCAGGACACCGCTTCAGGCGTGGGCGCCATCGTGGCGTCGGTGCAGCGTCGCTTACCCGAAGCGCGTGTCTTGCTCCTGGGGGTGCTGCCGGCGCGCCAGGAGGCGAGCAACCCGCTGCGACAGCGCATTCAAGACTGCAATCGGCTGCTGCAAGGCTTCGCCAAGCCGGGCCGAGTCGAGGTGCTCGATGTCGGAGCCGTGCTGCTCGAGCCCGACGGCAGCATCGCGAAGACCACGCTGCGCGACTACCTGCACCCCACTCCTGAAGGTTATGAGAAGCTCAGTCGTGCCATCGCGCCGAAGCTCGAAGGCTTGCTCGGCGGCTGAGCGTTGGGCTCGCCGCGCTAGTAACCGTAGTCGCGGCGCTGCTTGCCAGACTTGGGCGGTTCCGTAGCCGGCGGAGGCGGAGGCGGAGCGCTGGCCGCTGCGGGCTTGGGCGAAGCGTTCCTGACGCGCGGCGCGGCGGCGACGACGGGCTTTGGCGCGCGCGTCGGCCTGGCTTTGACCGGAGCTTCCGGGGTGGGCTCGAGCGGCGCCAGCAAGGCATTGGGATCGCCTGTCGGTGCGACCGGTACCACGAGGTCCGGCACGGATGGCGTCACGGCAGGCGGAGCGGAAGTCTCGCCTTGCCCGGCGCTCACCACGGGGGCGGACGATGCGGCACTACCGGTTGCTTCTGTGGGGGACCCATTCAGCAGGGCGAAGGCGCCGCCGGTGATCAGCGCCCCGATGCCGAGCGCACCCAGCACCAGCCCCTTGCGGGAACGGAAACGCGGCTGGAAAGCCGAGACTGAAACCTTCGAATCGGCCCAGGTTCCCGGCGTGGGCGCGAGCGAGCGAGTGTCGCCGGATGACCTCGCGGACCGCGCAGCCATGCTGGTGCCGGTGCCAATGCCGCTAACGCGCCTGCTCGAAAGCGCGATTCCGTTCGTGGATGCCCAGCCCTCGAGCGCCTCCGCAAACGCGTCGGCGCTCGCGAAGCGATTGTCGGGATTTCTGGCCATCGCGATTTCGATGATTCGCGCGAAAGCCGGGTCCAGCTGCGGCGCGAACGTCAAGATCGGTCGAGGATCTTCCAGCACGATCTTGAACAGGAGATCGTTGACGTTCTGAGCGTCGAACGGAAGCTGGCCAGTGACCGCCTCGTACATGATGACGCCGACGGCGTACAAATCACTCCGCGCGTCGGCGTCTCGACTGCCACGCGCCTGTTCCGGGGAGAGGTAACACGGCGTGCCCACCACGATGCCCGTGGCGGTCATTTGCATATTTCCGTCGCTCGCCAGCGGCTGAAACTTGGAAATACCGAAGTCGATGATCTTCACGAAATCGGTGAGGCCGGCCTTCTGACGCAAGACGAACACGTTCTCTGGCTTGAGATCGCGATGCACCACACCGGCCGCGTGGGCCGCGCCCAACCCGCTGAGCAGTTGGTGAACGAGCGGCACCAGGGCCGCCGGGCTGAGCTGGTGCTCCCGCTCCATCCGACCTGCCAGCGTCTCCCCTTCGAGCAGCTCGCACACCATGTAGCGAGCGCCATCTGGCAAGGAGCCAAAGTCGTAAATCTCGAGGATGTGGTCGTTGCCGATGCGGGCGGCGGCCTGGGCCTCACGCTCGAAGCGCGCCACCGCCGTTTCATTTTCAGCCACACTGCCGAGCAGGACCTTGAGCGCGACCCTGCGCCCGATGACCATATGCTCGGCCTGGTACACGGCGCCCATGCCGCCCTTACCGAGAAGCTTGACGACTCGGTATTTTCCGTCGATGACCTGGCCCGTCTCAATACTCACCGGTCAGCTCCCTTGGCTGGCTTTCGCCACTGCTTCCCCCCTACGATGACGCCCGTGAAATCCTTCTTCACCTTTTGCGCCATAACCACCGCTCTCTCCCTGCTTAGCGCGCCCCCGGCGGCGGCGCAAACCAAGGAACAAAAGGCCGATGCCAGGGCCGCGGCGGAGGCCGGAGGGGACGCTTTCGACGCCGGGAGGTGGGCCGACGCCGCCGACCTTTTCGAACGAGCCGAGCGGCTGATGCACGCCCCGCCACACTTACTGTTCGCAGCGAGGGCGCACGCAAAGCTCGGGCACCTGGTGCAGGCGCGAGAGCTGTACCTGACTTTGACGCGCGAGAATCTCGGCGACCGCGCGCCCAAAGCCTTCAAGGACGCGCAGAAGCTGGGCGAACGCGAGCTGCCGGACATCGAGGCGCGCTTGCCGTACGTATCGCTGGTGGTGCAGGGAGCCGGGAAGGCACCGATCCGCGTCACACGAAATGGCGAGGACGTGCCGACCGAGCTCCTGGGCGTGCCGGCGCCGATCAATCCGGGTGAGTACAGCTACCAAGCCTTTGCCGAGGGCAAGGAAAGCACCATCACGACGGTCAGGATAACGGACGGCGCCCAGGAAACGGTGCTGCTCACCTTACGGGCCATACCGGGCTACAAGCCTCCGGCGCAGACCAACGAGCCGTCCACTCAGCCGACGGATGCCAGCGCGGGGAGGCCGGCCGACGCTGGCGCGGCTCACGACGGATCGTCGTCGGGACGACCGCTGTTGATTGGCTCGATCGCCAGCTTCGCCTTGGGAGCGACCGGCGTCGCACTGGGTGTCGTATTTCTGAACCAGCATTCGACCAGCAAGGATGAGGCCAATGCGATGTTGGAGAAGTGCCTCCTTGCCGGCACCTGCCCTGACGAATCTACGCCCGATGCGCAGGCCGTAGCTGCCAAGGACGACGAGGCGCAGACTCAGCTAGTGGTTTCGGTGACGAGCTTCGTCGTCGGCGGCCTTGGCGCGATCGGTGGCGTGACGCTGCTCGTGCTGGACTCGCAACGCGACAGGTCGGCGACCACCCGGATCACGCCCGTAATCGGCCTGAACTACGCCGGCGTCCGCGGCCAGTTCTGAGGGCGCCCAGCCCGAGAGACGGCGCTAGTCGCGTTGACCACCATCAGCTCGGTATTGGCGGTAGGCAGCCGTGAACTCTGGCCCGAAGATGACCGAGAAAGCTTGGCGCTCCTCGGACAAGCCTTCGAAGAGCTCGCGGTACTTGCTCCAGAGTGCGCGGTGCCGACCGAGCGAGAGTGGCCCTGCGGAGGCCTGACTTTCGATGTTGTCCGGAGAAAGCTCTTCGAGCAGAGCGCGGACACCACGCATCACGCCCTCCAGCAGCGCCAGTTGATGCAGCATCAGATCAGCCAAGATGCCCTCGACTGCTTGCGGAGCGTCGAGCGCGCGGTCCTTGGGATTGAGCAGCGCGGCGGCCAGCTCCTCCGGGGTGCGTGCCCCCTCGACGGCCAGGTACGCCTGCGAGCGCTGCTGCGATCTACGCAGAGCGCGCTGCAGATCGAACGAGGATACGAACTGCGAGTGCCCTTCCCGGAGCGGGATGAAGCTGCGACAGAAAGCGTCGATGGTATCGTGCAGCTTGGTGATGAAACGCGCGATGTCCCCGGTGCTTGCGAGCGGGACTCCCGGTACCAGGGACGCAGCCAACTCTTTCAGGCCGAGCAGCGCCATCGACTCGACGTCGAACCCCGAGAGTGCTCCCGTCACCGCTCGTCCGCCAGCTGGGCCCCCCGGTAGTGCCTGCGCTGGGGCGCCTGGGAACGCTGCGAGCGGCACGTGGCCGGCCGCTGGTGGTGGTTCGGTAGCTCGCGCCATCGCCCCGACGTTGCCCACGACGTCACCCGTAAAGTGCGCCATGCCGCGCTGATTGAGGTCGTTCGACTGAGAGAAAGTCAGCTTTGCGCGGACGTGGGCACCAAGGTGGAATTCGAAGCCACCTGGCTGCAGGTCGATCGGCGTGTTTGGCGGAATGGGGCGGGGCAAGGTACCGGGGGTCGACAGCCAAACGCGGTTCTTGCTGTTGAGGTCCGTGATGCACAGTCGCCCGTCGATGTCCTCGATGCGCGCGTGAAAGCTGGAGACGAGCACATGGTTGATAACGAAGTCGTTCAGGCCGTTGCGCCCGACGCGAATGGGCAGCGCGGAGAGTCGTTTGGGCTCGGCGATGGGGTTGCCCGAAAGGTCGCTAGCGGACAGCACGAAGACAGTCGTCACCACGCGAGCCTACTCGGCGGTCTCTGACCGGGACAAGCGCCGTGCGAGAGGCGCGCCGCGCCGGCGAGGTCTCAGCCCACGGCAGCCAGCAGCGCATCGACTCGGCAATTCACGGACAAGGCGGCCTGAATCGGCGCGGGCAGGGGCGCCAGCTGCAGAGCCACGTCGTCGCTCAGGGGCTGCGTCAGGTCCGCTATTTCGTCACGCTCGCCCGTTGGCAGCCAAAGCTCGGCGAGGGTCGGCTTGGGAAGGCGGCCCGGGTGGATGAAAGCCGTGCCAGTGCTGCCGTCGTGGGACCAGAACATCGACGGCACCCCGGATGTCCACGCCAAGGAGCGCCGCACGAGATCCAGCCAGAAACACAAGCCGATTCCGCCCAGGGCGCCGAGCGGGACACGCAGCGACAAGCCCGAGCTCGTGCGCGGCGCCCCCTTGAGCGGGGCAAGGGTTTCGAGCAGCCAGCGCAGCGCCAATTGGGGGTCAGTCTGAAGGCCCAGCAGCGTCCACAGCTCTGCCTGCGGCAGCTCCGCCGCCCAACTGGCGTAGAGCTGCTGCGT
Organism: Polyangiaceae bacterium; assembly: GCA_036522995.1. Taxonomy (GTDB): domain Bacteria; phylum Myxococcota_A; class Polyangia; order Polyangiales; family Polyangiaceae; genus PMG-095. Next base: position 9,442 of record DATDEV010000148.1, on the reverse strand, counting down.
CTCGCCAAGCTCCGGGGCCGCGAGCGATTCGAGCGTCGTCAGCAAGGCGTCCACCCCTGCCGCATTGCCGGCGAGCCTGGCGCTCAACGCGTCGGTACTGACCGCCCATAGGTCTTCGAACACGAACGGCAGTAGCTCTGGCTTCTCCAACAGGCTCGCGTCCAACGCGACCGGTAGCGCGAACGCCAAAGGGAATTGCCGGCCCGCGCTGTCGTGGCTGGGAGCCAGCGCGCCCACGAGCGCGCTGGCCATAGTCACGCCATCGCAGAACACGAAGCCCTGCATCGCTCCGCTCGCGAAAGCGTTTGGAAAGCTCGCTCCCGCGTGGCCTGCGGCCCATTCCATGGAGCTGGAGAGCCAGGCATCGAGCGCAGCAAAGCCGGGCGCCGTCGTCGGCACCGGTAGGTACTCCGCGCGGTCGGGCACCTTGCCGACGAAGCCGGGGCGCTGCGAGGCCAAGCCACTCACGGCGCGGGGGCGGCCGCGCTGGTTATCGCGGCTGGGCAACGCAGGCGCTTGAACGTGCCGCGTGCGAAAGGGTGACTGGTCTTGGATGGGCGGAGGTCGATCACCACCGGTGATTCTCCAGCGCGCGAAAGGCTCCAGGTGCCGGTGAGCACTGGAGCTCCTTCCGAAATGGCACCCGACTTCAACCCGCCCGCCTCCAGCAAGCGGAAGAGGCCGAAGTCTCCCATGCGCGGAATTTCGTCCGTAAACCCTGCGCCACGCACACCAAGCGTCGCGCCATGGGGATTGCCGCTCCCCGGCCACATCAGCGCGATCCAGCGCTCGGGCTCGTTCCGGTAAACGGTGGTCTGCCCGTCGAGCGTCAGAGAAATTTCGGCGATGTTGCTGCCCGCTGGATGAATCTTGATGCTGAATGGCACGCTGGGTGCGGGCGCGCCACCGAACACGGCATCGGTGAGCTCCGCGGCAACGCTCAGGCACTGCAAGAAGTCGGGACGGTAGGGCAACGGCTCCGCCGCGGCCCTGGGCAGGAAGGCGTTACCGCTGCGCTCGAGCCGCCCTGCCAGGTTGGTGTTCACGAACTTCCAGAGCAGGCCCGTGTCCGGTCTAAAGAAGTCGGCGAACTCGGCCAACGACACTTCCACAGGTGCGTCGGCAAACGGATAGCGCGACGCGAGCTTCTGGTCGTAAACCTCCCAGACCTCCTTCTTCCAGCTCCCGCTCAACGAGGCAAAGTCCGCGTTCATGACGCCGGCACGGCTGCCGCGGATGGGATTCATCAGCAGCGGCTCGAGGATCATGCGCGTGCGTGGATCGAGGCCGCCGAGTAGGCTTTGTACCGAGGTTGCGGTTCGGCTCAGCGCGCCCTCGAACTCCTGCGCCGAGTCGGCCTTCGTTTCTGCGAGTTGGCTGAGGGCTGCTGCCAGCGTGGTCAGCTGGGCGAGGTACAGGCTCAGCTTGGAGGGGGCGGCGTCCGCTTGACCGGCAGAGGCTTCACCGAAACCGAACTTGAGCATCGGATCGAATTGACGCTCCACCGGCGAAATCGGTCGGGGCGGCGCCGGTGTGGCGCCGACGGCACTGGCGGCTGCGTCGGGCAGCTTCTCCGCGGCCAAGGCCTTGGTCTTTTCCAGCGCTTGGTCGGCCAGCGATTGAGGGGGCGTGACGTCCAAGCGCACGTTCTCGGCGATCACCTTGAACAGCCGCACGTAGGGGCCGTCCGACGCCGAAAGCACCTGCAGCTCGTCCAGCGCCGACTTCATCTCCTTGGGCGCAACCACGGCCAAGCCCGCGATGAACTCCGACCAGGCCTTCGTGTAGCGTTGAAAGTACAGCTCGCGAAGCTGCTCCGCGCCCGTCTTCTTGCTGTCCGTGTTCTCGATCGTTCGCTGTCCGATCACCCACGGCTCGAGCTCCAAGCGCGAGTCCGGAGAGTCGAGCAGGCCGCGCACCTTTTGCCAGCCGAGCACCGTGTACATGCCGGGCACTTCGACGTTGCTGAGCGAATTGAAGTACTGCGCGGCCGGACCGAAGAACACCTTGTCGGGACGGATGGCGGGCACGCCCTTGGCGGCGTCCACCAACCAGGCGTAGCGCAGCTCCTCGAGCGGTACGGAGCTGAGCCGGCCCTGTGCCCCCGAGATGACGCCAAGCTCCGCCGGCCAGGCGAAGCTGCTGTCGAGCTTGAGCGCGCTGACGTAGTAGCCGGCATGCGCCAGCAACTTGGATTCGTCGCCGCTGCCCGAGCTGCCGAGCGCGCGCGCCCAAACCTTGGCCAGCCGAGGCGTGGCCCAGTCTACGTCGAGGTGCTCGGGCTTACACAGCATCAGGTAAAGCTTCAGATCGTCGTAGGCGGTCTGAAAGTTCACGGAGTCCATGCGCACCAAGTCGGCCGTACCGCGCACGTCGCCGAGCAGGCTGGGTTGCACCTGACCCTTGACCAAGGAGCGCAGGCGGTCGAGGTACAGCCCCTTGACCGCCTGGAGTAGCTCGGGCGCCGCGTAGGGGCCGAGATACCCGCGGATCTGGAAAGCCGCAGCGTCACGCTCGAGTAGCTGCACGCGATTGACGAGCTGATCGAGGGCTGCGCTCGTGGCGCTCGCGCCGGCGCCCGGCGTGCGTTCGAGCGCCACGGCTTGGGCGGAGTCGCGCGCCGTGGCGCTGACGATGTCGGTATTCTCTGCGTAGCTGATGCCGGCCGGAATGACTAACGCCAGCACGGCCGCGGCGGTGACTCCGGCTTGCACCATCTGGCGCCGCGTTTTGCGGCGCGAGCGGCTGGTCGAGGCGATGCCCAAATGCCGATCCGGAAAGATGACCTTCTCGAATAGCTCGGTGACGAAATAGCTTTGCGGGGCAGTGGCAGCCCGAGCTTGACCAGCGCCGAGCGCCGGTAGATTGAAGCCGCGGGCCATGTTGCCGAGCACGTGGTCGAGCTGGCGTCCGGTTTGGGTACCGCTCGAAAAATAGAAGCCACGCAGCAGCGGGGTCTCTTGATAGGGGTTCGAGCGACACAGCTCACTCACGAACTGGATCAAAGGTCGCCGCAGCGCCGCCATTTCGAGAGGAAACTGCAGGATGCGAGCGCGCGCTTCCGGTAGCGGCTCGCTGCCGAGCCGGGTGAGCATGCGCGAGTGCAGCACGCGCTCGAGCAGCTCGAACTCTTCGCCGACCAAGCCCGACGGGTCTTCGAGCTCCTCTTCGAAGGCGAAGCTTGCGCCCCAGGTTTGGGCGCGTCCCGACTTGCCGAGGTCACCCCAGAAGTCGATGAAGCCTGCGATCAGGTCCACCTTCGTGAGCACGACGTAGAGCGGCAGAACCATCTCCAGACGGCTCATCACTTCGTCGGCGCGGGCACGCAGCGTCTTGGCGGTTTCCTCGAGATCGACGTCACTCTTGGACAGCAGGTCCTCCACGCTGAGCGCGACCACCACGCCGTCCAGCGGGCGCCGCGTGCGAAACTTGCGCAACGTGTCGAGAAAGCCGAGCCATTCGTCACGGTCGTCGTCGCCCGTTGCCAGGCGCCCTGCGGTGTCGAGCAGGATCGCGTGCGGTGAAAACCACCAATCACAATTGCGTGTACCAGCGGTTCCGCGCACCTTCGAGCCGCTGCCACCAGGTGGAGCGATGAAGCCCAGTCCCGACTGCGTGAGCGCCGTCGTCTTGCCCGCGGCGGGGGGCCCGATGATCACGTACCACGGCAAGGCGTAGAGCGCGGCCTGACCGCCGCTCGCGCCCAAGCGAGTTCGCTTGAGCGTGTCGATGGCGGACTTCATCTGAGCCTGCAGGCGCTGCACCTCGACGCGCCGATCGGGTCTAGCGCTGTCCGCCTGCTGGGAGGCCTGGCGTAACAGCTCGGTCTCCAAAGCCGATGCGCGCATCTTCGCGCGGACCTGCCGCGCAATGACGACCATCAGAAACGCCGTGATGCAAACGATGCTCGCGACGATGGCGATCCAAAGCGGAGCCTGCAGGGCGAGCACGACGCCCCAGGTCGCGATAGCGAGCAGGGACAGGCCGAGGGCGATCCAGAAGAGCAGCATCTATCTCGCAGAGCCCGCTGGAAAGGCAGTCGATGGGGCACTCGCCCGCGGCAAGCCGTCGAGCGTCCGTTGTACGTCGCTACGTATCAGGCGTTCGAGGCCGAACATGACCAAGAGGGCGAGGCACAAGCCGCCCGCGATGAATGCGATCAAGGGCGCGTTGCTGTTCTTGGTCTTCTTGGCTCGATCGGCAGGCACTGCGTGCGGGCCGAATTTTTCATGACGCGGAAGAACCCGCGCGATTTGCTGGAGCGCGGCCTGACTGAAGCCGTTCAGCGCGTTCGGGTCGTTGGTGCTGCCGTACTGCCCACGGAAGCCGAGCGCCAAGCACAACTGGTAGGCGGCGAGCGCGTCCGTGCGGCCCTCGGCGAGGAGCGCGCGCAGCCGCGTGAAGAAGTGCTCGCCAGCGGTGTGTTGGTTGAACAGGACCAGCTGCAGCGGCTGGCTCATCCACTCGTTGCGCCCCGGCCAATTCGACTTGAGGATCTGCTCGTCGAGGAAGGCGACGACGGCGTAGCGCATGTCGGCCAGATCATTGTCAGAAATGCCAGCAGCTCGGCCTTTGCCGACCATGTTGTCGAGGGCCGTTTGCAAACGCTGACGCAGCTCGCCAGCCGAGGCCATGCTGGGGGTCTGGGGAAAGCTGACCGCCACTACCAAGATCTCCGCGCAGGCGGCGTACACGCGTTGACTCATGGCTACCTCAACGCGGCCGCGTCGGCGGTGTAGAGCGCAAGCTCCGCGCCGGACCAGTCGCCGTCCGACGGTAGATAGAGGGCGACGGTCGATGTCTTGGCGATGTCTTCCCAGTAGCTACCCTCACGCGCTACACGGAAGAAGCAAAGCCCGGGCTTCAACGGCAATGCCCCAGACGGCGCCCACTCCACCGCTACTTTGACGCCGGTGCGCGCATGCTTGACGACGTCGTAGATATGACCCCAACCGGCCAGCTTCAGCACGCCTGGGGCCCGCTCGCGCACCAGCGCTTCGGCCATGTTCGCCTTCACGGCGATGAAAAACTCGTTGCCGAGCAGCTTCGGGTCCGGGATGCGACCGATGAACATGCCGTCCGGACGATGCTCGAGCGGGATTTCCGTGTAAGCGCGTTCGGTTCCACCCGAGAGCAGGCGCAGCACGATGGCGAACAGCGCCTCGAACGTTTCGCCGAGCTCGAGGTAGTTGAACTTCGGCAGCTCACTGGGCTCGAGATCCCCCGAGTAGCAGCTGAGCACGCCGGCCAACTTGACCAAGCACAGGTAGGTTTCTTCGGGGTGAGTGCGCGGCGTATCCAGCAGGTGGTTGAGCTCCGGAATGACCGAGCTCAGCAGCTGCAGCTGCATGAACTTGCGCACTTCGCTGGCGTGAAAATCTGCGCCGGCGTTCTGCCGCCCGCGGCGCTCGGCGTAGAGCTGGCTCTGGCGTGCGGTCAAATTGGCGAGTACCCGTCGCACACCAGATTCGAGGAAGCTGGCGGCCGCCAGCCGCGACACCGGCGGCACCCGGGTATCGAGCACCACCAGTGAGCCGTTTTCCTGGCGCACCAGCTCGGCAACGAGCAGCGTCGCGAAGCCATCGCGCCGCTCGTTACCGAACAGGATGCGCACGTTCGGACGAGCCCACTCGACTTCCTGCGCCGACGTGCCCGTGTTCAAGTCGGACACGTTCGACACGTCGCGCGCGAACCGGCGCATGGCTTGACCGTCGAGCGAGATCTGGGCGCCGTCGGCGATCGCTGTGAGGCCTACGTAAACCTCGACGCGCTGGCTATCCGTGGGCAAGTCGCGCGGCTCGGGAGCAGCGACAGAGGTGCCCTCGCCGCACGCTACGCTGGTACCGTCCGGCCAAATCGCGCGCAGGCGCTGGATGCGGAGCTGTCCCGCGGCGAAGCCGCGCTCGTCCAGCTTGAAATCGCTGATGCCCCAGTCGTAGTGACTCACCGCCCGCACGCGGTCGCTCAGCAGGCCTTCGAAGTACTGGTCCTGTTGCTGAAAGTGATGCTGACTGACCAGCAGCCCTTCGGTCCAAATAGGTTTGCGCGCCATCCGTTACGAACCCCCGTCTCCGTTCGGCTCGGCCCCAGGCTCATCTGGTGCCTGCCCTGCCCCGTCCTGAATTTGCATGCGATCGAGCCAGACCGGGATCGGCGCAGGCTTCTTGGCGCATGGCGGCTCCTGCTTGGCCGGCGTGATCTCGTAGGTCAGGAACCAATCCTTGCCCTGCGGCTCGCGAAACAATGCCACCAGCGCAAGGTACGCCGCATCGGGCTTCGGCGTGACGCTCAAGATTTTCTTTTCGCTCGGAAATATCGATTGCTGGTCAGAGGAGACGACGTCGCCCTCCAGCACTTTGGCGTCATTTTGCCAAATGTCCTCGAAGGACGCGGTGCGCAGCTTCACGTCGCTCTTGAGCTGGTAAACCCTGAGCTGGACCGGGCGGCCATCGCCGGCCGTCAGCGAATTCAACCTGGCGCTCGCCGTCACCTGCAGCTCGAGCGGAAGTGGCGGGCAGGGCTTGGCGGGCGCCGCGGCGGCGGGGGGGGGCGCCGAGCCGCCGCAGCCGCTGCTCGCGAGACCCAGGCCGAACCAGACCAAAAGGTGGCAAAGCTTCATCTCGCGGGCCCTCTTATACACGACGCCCCCGCGGGCCCCCACCACCCAAAAATGGCGAGAGCGACTTGACCGCCCCCTAGCGGGCCGTGGTATCTCGTTAGTCGAGATGAGTGGGCTCTGGGCCACGGGGGTTTCCCTTTTGACGCGCGCTGCGTCTGGCCGCACTCTTCTGCGCCCGCTGAAGGAGGAAACGTCATGGCCGTAGATATGTTCTTGAAGATCGAGTCGCTGGAAGGGGAATCTCAGGACAAGACGCACAAGGGGGAAATCCAAATCCTGGGTTTTTCGTGGTTCGTCTCCCAGACTGGAACCAGCGGTGCCGGCAGTGGTGCCGGGACCGGTAAGTCGGAGTTCCAGGACTTGGAAGTCCGCAAGGCCGTTGATCGGGCTTCCCCGGTCTTGATGAAGCTGTGTGCCAGTGGCGCGCACCTGACGTCTGCGAACCTGACGGTCCGCAAGGCCGGCGGCGACGCCCTGGAGTACCTGATCATTCGGCTCGAAGATCTGATGATCACCTCGTACCATGTGCTCGGCGAGCCGAAGGACGACGTCGTTCAGGAAGTCGTTCGCATCAACTACACGCGCGCTGCCATTCACTACACACCGCAAGAGTCGAGCGGTATCGGTGGGGCCAAAGTCAGCGGCGGCTGGAACCTCAAAGAGAACGCGGCGTTCGACGGCTGAGCTGTCGAGCGCACGGCCGCGGCAGCGCTGCGGCCATACGCTCGGAGTAGCTCAAGGCGTGGGGGAATCGGCGGAGGGAGCCGCCCCCCGCGCCGCCAGGTTGCGGGCGCAGGCCTGCTGCATTTCTGGGGTGAAGCGCTGGCGGCCCCAGTCGAAGGTGCGTGGGGCGCAGAGGTCGCTCTGATCACCGCTCTTGAGCAGCTCTTGGAGCGTGTCGCGGGCCTGCCACACGCTGTCTTTCGGAACCTGAACGGCGAAGTTCTGCACGCTAGGCGTGCTGGTGCCCTTGAGGTCCAGATTCAGTCGGTGGAGCTCGTCCAGGCTCAGCGCTGCGGCGCGCGCGACCAGCGTCAGTCTGGTCGTCGGTGGGACAGGCAAGTCCATGGTCATCTGCGGCGCGCGCTGCTGAATCGCGCCGAACTTTAGGCGCTGCAGGTTGTTCAGGATCAGGGCGATCGCCTGGATCCCTGGGGCGTAGTCGGCCGTCTCGCCCGGCAGCATGCTCGCGTCTACCAGCTCCCAGAAGCCCACGTTTTCGCCCTCGACGCGCTCGAGGCGTGTCGCGAGCCCGAAAGGGCCCATGTTGTAGCCGGCGAACGCCAGATCCCACGAGCCGAACTTGGCGAACAGATCGCTCAAGTATTGCATCGCCGCTTCGGTCGCCTTTTGAGGGCTGTGGCGCTCGTCCACCACGTTTTCGATGATGCGCAGGTGGTAGGCACGCGCGGCATCCGGAATGAATTGCCACAGGCCTTCGGCTCCCATCGGGGACTTGGCGAGCGGATAGCAGCCGCTTTCAGCGTAGGCGACGGCGATCAGATCCTTGGGCATGCCCCGGCGCACCAGCGCCGATTGGATCGCGTCTTTATAGGCTCCGCAACGGAACAGCATCTGCTGGAACGTCTCGCGGCCCACCGGGTTCTCCGTGTAGAACTCGAAGCGCTTTTGCACGCGCGGATCGTCTTCGACCGGGATCTCCGGCATCTCGAGGCCAGCTAGCCAGCGCGAACGCATTGCGTCCGGCGAACGCGAGCGACGACGCACGCGACGTTTTTCGGTCGCGGTCACGAGCTTACCGACCTCCGCGAGCGCGGCGCACTGCGGACCTTGGCAGCCGGGGCGAAGCGCCTGCGCGGCGATCGAAGCTTGCTCCTGGAGCAAGCTTCGCATCTCGGCGGACTCTTTGCCGCGACCGTGGACCTGCGCCAGCAGAGACTTGAAGCGTTCGTCGTCGTTGAGCAGGCGACCCTGCGGCATGGCGACGGTGCTCACCGATCCGGCGCTGGCCGTGCTGCTCGCGGCGGCCGAGGTTCCCGCGGCGGGCGTGGGTACGTCGCTGCCGCGGCGCGAGACGGTGACCGCCACCAGCACGATGCCGAGCACCACGGCGCAGACACCCAGCGCGGCCAGCGCACCGATCCACCAGCGGCTCTCGCCACTCTCCTCGCGTCGCCGTTTGCGTCCGCTCGAGGACGCGACACGCGCTCTGGGGGGCGTGCTCGAAAGCGGCGACGGCGTCTGCCTTCGTCCGCGTTCCTCCGCGTCGCTAGCGCCCCCGCGCGAATCGAAGCGCCCGGAGCCCTGCCGCGCTGGCGGAAGGTTTCCCAGTGGGGCCAGTCCGCCGTACCCGCCAGAAACGGGTGGCGGCGGAGTCGAGCTACGCTTGAGCCCGAGCATGGACGGCATGGGGGCCACGTCGGGCCGCGCCTCAGACGGCAACTTCGATGCCGGCGTCGGAAGAACTGACGCCTCCTTGCGCCCGAAGGCCCGCAGCCCGAGCACCGAGCGCACCATCAGATTCGGCTGTTTGGGACGACTCGCTGGAGCGGGCAGCGGCGCGTGGACGGCTGGTGCCGGCGCGACGCTGGGAGGCGCGGCGAGCCCCGGCGGGAGTGAACGTGCTTGCCCGGCCTCGGGTGCCACGTCGAGCCGTGGCGGCCCGGACACGACTACAGGCGACTTCTGCCCATAAGTCGTCAACATTCGTGGCGGCTCGAGCGACGAAAGACCCGTGGCCGGAGGCGCGGAGGGCTGGGGAGCCAGCGGCTGGGGAGCCGGCGGCTGGGGAGCCGGCGGCCCCCCACTCCCGGGGGTAATCGGCGACTTGAGAAACATCGATAGGAGAGGTGGCGGCGCCAG
>DATDEV010000147.1:0-5040 GCA_036522995.1 Polyangiaceae bacterium | reverse complement strand
GGCGCAGCACGTTGGGAATGGTGAAGGCCACGAAGAAGGCGTCCGTCACGCTGCGCGAGAACACGGCCGCGATGGTCTGGTCGCGCACCAAGCCGAGTAGCCGACTCGCGAGGGTGCCCGCCGAAACGATGCCAGCGCGCCGCGCGATCTGTTTGTGCTCGGTCCCCGCGTGGGGGCTCTCGTGCGCGGTCGTTTTCTCGAGATGGCGGCTCAAGTCTCGCTCTTCGGGTCTTGGCTCTGCTTACTACTCGATGCCGGCGTGCGCGCCCAGCGCGGCTTCGACCAGGTCGAGGGCCTGGGGGCCATCCTCGACCAGCAGCGCCGAGCTTTCGCCAGCCGCCGCCCGCGCCATGCGCTCCCGTGCGGCGCCCGTCAGCCGGACGCGCGCGCCCCCGCAGCTGCGACACACCAGACCCCCGCGCGCCGGTTCGACGCTCGCCGACTGACGCGGCGTAGCCTGACGTCCGCAGCGCACGCAGCGCTCGAAATCGATGCCCCAGCCGAACGTGCTGAGCAGGGCGAGACCGGCCGCTGCCAGTGCCCTGCCGGCCTCGCCCGCAGCCTGGGCGTCAGTCAGGCGGTCGAGTAACCCTTCGAGTATGAGGTAGGCGCCTTCCTCCGGGGTTCGCGGCGGGGCCGCGCGGCGCACCCAGGACAGCGCCTTTCCAGCTGCCTCGAGCGCCGGCAGGCTACGCAGGATGCCGGCGCGTGGCCGCTCGAGCTGCGCTGCCGTGAGCGTGAACAGCTCGGCACCAGGGCGCTCGTCCAGCTCGATCAGCAGTGAGTGCATCGGCTCGAGCGCACCACCGAAGCGCTTGCTGCTCCTGCGCGCCCCGCGGGCCAGCGCGCTCAGCTTGCCCAGTCTGCGCGTGAGCAGCGTGAGCACGAGATCACTCTCGCCGTACTCGACTCGGCGCAGCAGCAACGCCCCGGTCGTATGGTGGGCGGTGGCTTTGCGCGCCGCCACGTCAGCTGCGCTGGGCGCCGGCCAGCACGCTGCAGGTCTCCGCAGCTCGCGACAGCTCTTGAGGCATGTCGTCGCTGCGCGGCTTGAGCACGATGCTGATCGCCAGCGTGAACAGGATCAGCAGCAGCACGAAGGCCACTGCCACGCCCAGGCGTCGACCGCGCGCGGGCTTGCTGGGCGCCGAAATTGGCAGCGGGGTCACCCAGGCCACGCGACGCGAAGCGGTGTAGCGCGCCAGCACCTCGTCGCTCGAAACTCCGAGCGAACGCGCGTACGACTTCAAGAAGCCGCGCACGAACACCTCGCCCGGCAGCTCGTCGAAACGATCGGTTTCGATGCGCTCGACGCTGGCCATCGGCACGCGCGTCGCCCGGGACACTTCCTCGACGCTCATTTTGCGCTCTTCGCGCAGCTCGCGGAGGTACTGACCAACGGTGGGCATCGGGGGGGACGACGAGACTACTTGAACTTGAGCAGCATGGAGCTGCATTCTTTGCCGATATCCGTCTTTCGCGAGAGCTCGACACAACGTTCGAGATCCGTCCGCGCTGAATCCGGATTGCCCAGTCGCAGCTCGATGCGCGCGCGCGCCGACAGCGCGTCCTGAAGGCCGTTACAGCCTGGCGCCTGGGTTTCCAGTGCGCGCGTAAGCGCTTCAGCGGCTGCAGTGTCGTCGCGCCGCCGCTCGTACGCAAGCCCCAAACGATACATGCCGACGCAGAACAGGGGCTGAGCCGCGACGCTCCGCCTCAGCGCTTCGATCGCGGCGTCGGTGCTGCCGGCCTCGAGGTGCGCCCAGCCCAGGTTTCCCCAGGCGTTTTCCGGGGTTTGGTAGAGGATGTCCTCGGTGAGAGGCTTGAGGACCTTGATGGCGTCGGCGTAGCGCTTCTGGTGGATGAGGACGACGCCCAGGGTGTTGGTCGCCTCGCGATAGTCGCTGCGCGCCTTGAGCGCCAGGCGGGCGTACTTTTCGGCCTCTTTCAGGCGGCACTCGTCGACGCTGCGACTGCAGAAGTCCATGTAAAGGAGCGCGACCAGGTGGGCGGCGTCAGCGTTCTCCTCGTTGAGATCGACCGCCTTGAGCGCGTGGTCGAGCGCCTCGCGCGGCGAGTGTCGCCTCATCCAATAATCACGGGCGACGTCGTACTCGCTGTCGCTCATACGGTCGGGGTCATTGGCTCCCTCGCCACCGGCGCTGCCGCCGCTAGCGGGTGCGCAAGCGAACAGCAGCGTCGCTGCGACCAGCGCGCCGCACAGCAAAAGGTAAGCTGGAATTTTCATCGGGAACGACTGCGGGCCGCGCCCGGGCCTTGCCCGCGCAGCTGGTCCTTGATGCCGAGCAGACTGTAGAGGTCGCGCAGGCTGTCGAGATTGGGCACCTCGACCCGTTCGTCCTGGATACGAACGTGGCCGGTTTCCCGCAGCTGGGCGACGATGCGCTTGACCGTGTCGACATCCAGTCCGACCTGGGCAGACAGCTCGAGCGGCGAGAGTGTCAGGGAAATCTGACCCTCCGTGCCAGCTGCGAGCTGCTCCTGTTGTGCAAATTTCATCAACGCCACGACCACCTTCGACTGCCCATCGCGCAGCATGAGGATCTCGATCTGGTCTTCGGCGTCGCGCAGGCGACGCATCATCTGCGTCAGGACCCGGCTTGCGACTTCCGGACTGGTGGCCAGGACCTGTTCGAACGTTGCATGGTCGAAGGCCAGCGCCACGCCGTCGTCGAGCGCCACGGCCGTCGAGCTGCGGGTCGCGCCGCGCAGCAGCGCCGATTCACCGAACAGGTCGCCAGGGCGCACCACACGCAGGCTGCGTTCCATGCGGCCGGCTTGCTTGAGCAGGCGAACGCGACCGTCTTGCAGTAGGAACGCTTCCGTAGCCGGGTCTCCATCACGGAACAGCACCGTGCCCGCGGCGAAGCGGCGCCCGTAGCGCGAAAGCAGCCGCGCTTGGGCTTCGGTGCTGGGACCGCCGTCCGTCACGCAGCCACGTATATCATCAAGGCGTTGGGAGAGTGGCGCCCGCGTCGCGTACGTAAACGGGCGTTGGCGGGCAGTCGAGGGGTTCGAGCACTTCGGCCAGCAGCCCGACTGCGTGAGCCGACGGCTCGTCGGTTTCGGGCGATGAGAAGCTGGCGGCGTCGCCAAGCAGGGCAACGCCGCTGCCGATCCAGACCAGCGGGCCCTCGAGCCGCGCCTCGAGCTCCTGGCGTGCGCGCGCGCGGGGCAGCGCTAGCGGCGCCGCCAGCTCGGGGGCCTCCGGGCCCGCGCCATACGCGGCGCAGAACAGCTCGTCGCGCCGGGCATCGAGCAGCGCGACGCGCGGGCCGGAGATGGTCGGAGGCACTGCGCGGGCCATGGCCCGGAGCGCCGTCACCCCCAAAAGCGGGACGCCGAGCCCGAGCGCGAGGCCCTGGGCGCAAGCGATGCCCACGCGCAGCCCCGTAAACGAGCCCGGCCCGAGCGAGACCCCGATGCGCTCGATGGTCGAGCGCTGCCAGCCAGCCTCGTCCAGCAGTGCGGCGATCAGCGGCAGCAACTGTTCGGCGCTCTGCTTGGGCCGGGTGTGGGCTCGTGTCAGCACCAAGCGGCCATGCTCGACGAGGGCGACCGCGGCTTGACTGGTCGAGGTCTCGAGGGCGAGGACGCGCACGGCGCCCGCGGTAGCTCGAAAGCCGGCCCGCGGCAACGAAGGGCGTTGTAGCATGCTTGGAGTGCCGTCGATCCTGCCGCGCTTCGACTTCCGCGCCGACTTCGGCATGGCGACCGATACCGGCGCCAGACGCAGCGGCAACGAGGACGCGCAGCTGGTCGCGCCGGAGCTGTCGCTGTTCGCCGTCGCCGATGGCATGGGCGGCCACCGTGCGGGCGAGGTAGCGGCGCGTCTGGCGATCGAAGAGATCGCGGCGACGCTCAGCAGCCCGAGCGCCATCCGCGCCGTGGAGCGCTACGTCGCCAACGCTGGCCTGGATTCGCGGCGCAAGGTGCTGGCGTTCCTGCGCCGCGCCGTCGAGCTGGCCAATCAGCGCGTGCGCCGTGAAGCGCTGGCGAATCCGGAGCACTCCGGCATGGGCACCACGCTGGACGTGGTCTGGCTGGCGCGCGATCACGCCTTCATCGCTCACGCGGGCGACGGTCGCGTTTACCTGGCGCGAGCGCGTGCGGTGCTGCAGCTCACGCACGATCACACACTGGCCTCACGCCTCGGTCGCGGCGGCGAGGGACTGGGCGTGACAGTGGCGGAGCCCTCGGGGCCAAGCTCGAAGGGGGTCACCAACGCGCTCGGTCTATCGGACGAGGTGCAGGTCGACACGCTGTTCGTCGACGTCGGGCCGCGCGATCGTTTGCTGCTGTGCAGCGACGGAGTGCACGGCCAGCTGAGCGGCGAGCACGAGATAGCCGAGCTCATCCGCAGCGGCACGCCCGAGTCGGCGGCGCGCGCGCTGATCATGCGAGCTGGCGAGAGCGGCCGTGACAACGCGACAGCGGTGGTGGTCGAGATCGCCGACCGCTTCGTCAAGCGTCCTGATCGAGATCGTGGCCTGAGCGCCGCCGATCTCGAGAACGCACGCCAGAGCCCGCTGCTGGTCGACTTGCCCCTGCCGGTAGCGCTCACGGCCCTGTCGGCGGCGGTGGAAATCGAGGTCTTGCGCGACCAATCCGTGCCACGCTCGGTGGCGAGCGATCAGGTTGCCTACATCGTGCTCGAGGGCGTGGTGAAGCACCCCGACGGTCGCAGCGTCGGGCCGGGCGCGCTGCTCTATCCCGAGTCTTTGCTCGGCGTGTGGGGTCAGGCAGCAGCGCCGGTTGCCGTGCAGACGTCGCGCCTGCTGCGGGTGCGCGCCGACGACTTCGCCGAGATCTGCAGCGAGCCGCGCTTCGCCGCCGAGCTGTATCGCCGCCTGGCGGTGCACATGGCGCGACTGGCCGTAAAGAGCGGCGGCGCCCCCGGCGGCACCCCGCCTCCCGGCGGGACTCCTACGCTGTCCAAGCCCCCCGGCGTCTAAACCCGCACGCAGCTCACCACCACGACCCCTCAGCCCGCCGTCAAATGCCTTAGGTTTTCCGGGT
>DATDEV010000146.1:0-3198 GCA_036522995.1 Polyangiaceae bacterium | reverse complement strand
AACGGCTGCAGTCGATGATGACCTGTACTTCGTCATCGCAACCGGTAAAGACGTCACCATCGCAGCGCGCGACGCAGCCTTCAGGACCTGGCGCGTAGCTGAAGCCCAAGCAATGCTCGATCGCGTCGCAACCGCAGTCTGCGTTGGCGAGGCACTCGAGCTGAGCGCTCGACCGGAAGTAGAGGCGAGGCGCTGCGAGGTGCGCGAGCCAAATGTGCGTCGCGTTGCGAGCCACGCCGTCGTCCGGCATGCACGACCCGATCACGGCTGCCGCCCGTGCTACCTGATCGGCGTCTAGCTCGGTGGTAACAGGGAAGGTCGGTGACGTGTCGGGCGCGGCTCGGCACGCGCCGGGCGCGCCGCCAATGCCAACAGCGCCTCCGCCGGGGCTAGCACCGCTGCTCGCTTCGTCGCCACCCGCCGAGCTCTCGCCGGCGCCGCCTCTGCCGGCGACAGTGGTTGCAGGGTCGTTGGTGCAGCTGGCCAGAAGCGCGCCCAGCAGCGGTCCCATCCGAAAGTAAGCATTTAGACTCACAGAAGGTCCTCCTCGAAAGCCCACGACTGACCAGCGTAGGGCTAGGGGCCGAAGCTGTCTAGCTTCGCCTCGAGAGCGAAGCTACGCTTCGGCAGTGCGGATTGCGGACTGGAGGGTGCTCCCGCCGGCAGGGCTATTGCTGGCGTACGCTTGCGCATCGCGGGCGACACTCGCATCGACTGGGCCGCGCTGCTCGAGAGCGCGTCCACGACGTGGACGCTTTGGCTTGTCCCGTCGTCGGGATTCAGCCCACCACTTTCATCAACCGGAGCACGTCGGAACGGAATTCGATGCCTTGTTCGCGCGCGGCCGTCAGGTGGACCAACAATTTGGGCTTGCCTGAGACGAGGTCGAAGCCGAGCACGATGCCGGCACTCACATAGTCGGGCACCGCGCCCACAGTAAGTAAGCGTGCAGGGGCAAGTGCGCGGCGGATGGCAGCGACGTCGCCGTCCAGGTCCGGTCCCAAATACACGATGCCCGCCCTGCGATCTCGAGCCAACCGCGCGAGACCATCGGCCCCGTCGAACTGAACCACTTCTTCTTGATGTGGCAGGTCTCCGACCGTCGGAAGCTCCCCCAACGCGGCTTTCACCTGCTGTGCGACCTGCGCGGATTCGGGGCTACCTTTCCTACTGACCAGCAGCACGAGCACCCTGCCCCCGTTGCGCTCACGGAAGCGCCGATCGTAGCTGGCGACCTTGGCCATCAGCTGGGCCTGGAGCGCGTAAGGGACGGCCGATTCCGCTTCGGCTCCGCCAGGCAACAAGTAGGCCCCCAATCCCAGCAGCAGCGCCTGGCGGCGCGAGCAGCGCTTCCGCCAGTCCGCTCGGCGCGGAGGCTCCAAAGCTGCGTCGGGAAAGGGCCCCTTAGCCATTAAAAATCGTATTCCAGCGAGACCGTGCTGCGCAGCTGGTCCACCGGGTTGAGCTGGGCCGTCGGCTGCGTCGGTAGCGCGCTCAGAGCCGGGCCCACCACGTAGGGTCCACGCTCAGCGAGCGCATAGTTCACGAACGCGCGGTACTTGAGCGCAGGCAAGAACGGAACGTTGCCGGTCAGCGTGAGCCGCAGCTCTAGTTGGGCCGGTGCATAGGGCAAGGGACTGAAACCGGAGCCTTCACCCGTGCTCGCCAAGCGCGGCCCTAGCAAATGCGTGGCAAGCGCCAGCGTTGGCCACGGATCGCCCAGCACGTAAGCCAAGCGGGCGTTACCGAACAGCCTCGGCGCAACCGGCAGACGCTTGCTGCCGCTCGCATCCGATTCGCGAACCGAGGCTCCGGTCAGCGAGAAGCCGTAGAGCACGCGTTCGTTGGCAAGCGCGCCATCGACGCCCATGTTCACACCGTAGTTGTCGAGCCCAAAAATGTTTTGGAACTGCGTGAGCGGCACGGCTGGCGAATACGGGACGGTGGTCTCACCGGCTCGGATGGCGCGCACCGTTTCTGCACGGCTCAGCGACTGCAGCCGAACGATGTCACTCCACCTGGAGTAAAACGCCCCGACGACTGCTCGATGCGTGCCGACCCGCTGCTCGAGGCTCAGCTCCCAGGACCTCACCTTCTCAGGCGCAAGCTCGTCCGCCACGATGCGGCGAGGAGCTGCGTTGTCGGTCTCATCCCAACTTGGCGCGCGGAATGCCTCGGCGTAACCGAGCTTGATCGTGCCGTTCTTCCAGGGCTGGAGGTTGGCTACGGCTCGGGGTGTCAGCACGACCGGAAAGCGCTGATCGAAATCCATTCGGACGCCGCCGAGCAGCTTGAACCAGCTGCTGACGGTCCAGCCTTGTTGCAGGTACGTGCCGACCGTCGTGTCATTTTCGTTCAGCTCGACGGCGCCGCGCCAGCGCACGGCGCCGGTGTCTGCGTTGAGCACGTCGTTGGTGGCTTGAACGCTGCGCAAACGCGTATCGACGCCCAGCGTGGTGACGAAGCTGCGATCGTGCCGCCAGTCCCAGTCGGATTGGAGCTCGAGGCCGCCCCAAGTCGCAGTACCATGGCTCGAGTAGTTGCACGTGATGGCGCCGAGTGGGCAGAGCGCGCCCCGAGACGTGATGAAATCACTCTCGGTTCGGAAGTAGTCGGCGTATACCCGCCCGGACAGCGAGAGCAACGTGGAAATCGTCCTGTGGTGCTTGAGGTCGACCGACAACCGCTGCTCTTGGTCGACCGTGTCTGGATCGTCGAAGTTACCGGGGCCGGTCGGCGTAGCATGCCGAAACATAGACGCGCGCACACCGAGCTCGGTATTGCCGAGCTGCACGCGCAGGTTGCCGGCCGGGGCGCGCGCAGATATGCCCTGATCGGCTTTGGCTCCGCCCCAGATGCCGGTGCCTTTGAGGTCGCGCGAGTAGCGGCCAGGCTGGCCGGTGAACGGATCATTCCCGGTGTTTTCCGGGGCAAAGTAGAAATTGGGGCCCGATTGCTCGAAGTATTCGAGCTGGCTGATGACTTCGCCCTTGTCACCGAACAGCTCGAATTTTCGGCCTACGCCCGCGGCGACGCGTACGTTGAGCCCGAGCGCGCTTTCGACGATCACCTTGCCGGCGCCATATTCGTCGGCACCCTTTGTCACGACGTTGATCAGGCCGAGCATCGCGTTGGAACCGTAGAGAACCGAACCTGGACCGACGATCACTTCGATGTGGTCGATGAGCTCGATTGGGA
>DATDEV010000145.1:0-4064 GCA_036522995.1 Polyangiaceae bacterium | reverse complement strand
GCGTTCACCAGCAAGCTCGCGTAGCCGATGCGGTAGTTGCCAGGCTCCAGCACCGCCGCACGAGGGCCCGCCCGGAGCGGCAGCAGCTGCACGCCCACGAACGCGTTGGGCAGCATTTCCTGCGTCACCGGCAGCTCGAAGCTAGGGGCGCTGCCACGCAATGTGCGGCGAAAGGCCCGATACACACCCGAGCGCTCGACGGTGATGAGCGCCTCGGCCTCCTTGTACGGCGACTTCACCAGCACGCGCGCCCGCTCGCCGACAGCATAGCTCTGCTTGTCGAGCACGAGCGAAAGCGAGCGCCTGTCGCCGTCCTGCCAGGTCGGCTCCCCGGCGCCGGTGGCGTAAATACTCGTGGCCGCCTCCGCCAGGTTGCCGCGCTCGTCCTTGGCCCGCGCCACGACCACGTAGTAGCCCGCTGCTGGCACTGGCAGCGCGCAGCCGGTCAAGCCGCCATCGCTACCAGGCCCTGTGGCAGCCAGCGTCACGAGCTCGCAGCGCGCCACCGATTTGTCCACGGGCTTGCTGAGCGCACGGTAGTCCCCGCCGGCGCTCTCCTTGGCGTAAGTGTAGCGTCGCTCGAGCAGCTCGAGCGTGACGCGCGTGCCGACCAGGCGCTTACCGCTGGGATCGAAGGCGGCGACGCGCGGCTCGAGCTTGGCAGGCGCGCTCACGAGCGCGCTTTCACCTTCTCGCTTCAGGCCTAAGTAGAAGCTCGCCGGGTGAACCAGCGCCGTGCTGGAAGTGGCGACGGTGCGGCGCGAAACGTCGGAAGCTTCTGCGTCGATGCGGAGCAGCTCGGTGCCGCGCTGGCCCGGCAGGTCGAGCTTTTCCGACCAGCGCAGGCGGCCCTGCTCGTCGAGCTTTTGCTGCTCGCGCCGCAGCTCCCCATAGCCCGAGATCTCGGCAATCTCCGCGTAATAGACGCCGGCATCGGTCGCGAACGCCTCGGCACCCGGCACTTGATAAAAGGTGGGCTGTCGCGACACGCCGAGCAGCAGCTGGCCCCCGCTCAGCGGTGCGCCAAACAGGAAGCTGCCCTTCACCTCGAGCCGCGCCTGCTCGCCGCGCACGTACGCGGGCCGGTCCGATTCGGCCTCGACCTTCAGCTCGACCGGCCGATACTCGGCCACCTCCAGCGACTGCTCGAGGAAGCGCTCCCGGCCAAGGCCCGACACGCTCACCGAGTAGGTGCCGAGCTCGCGCCCGCTGGGGACGCGCAGCCGGGTTGCAAAAGTGCCGTGGGCGGTGAGCAGCGCCTGCTCGCGCCCGAGCTCCTCACCGCTCGGAGAGCGCAGCACCACCTGCAGCGGCTGCTCGCCCGGCAGAGCGTTGCCGCTCGGCGCTTGCTTGCGCACGATGCCCTTCAGCCACACCTCGTCGCCAGGCCGGTAGATGCCGCGATCGGTGAACGCGACTCCGTAGGGCAAGAGCGCGCCCGAAAAATCGGTCGGCACGTCGAGCCGCCAGCTCTCGATGTGCTCGGAAACCGCGGCAAAAGCGCTATCTGTACCGCGCCGCGCCACCAGCACGGCGCGCGCCTCGGGCGTCCGGCTCTCCAGGTCGGGCGCGTAATCGGCCGCCGGCATCTGCGCAAGGCCATCCGAATCGGTCACGTACTTGCGCTCCGGCCGCCCGTCGACCAGCAGCGTCACTTCCGCACCAGCCACGGGCGCGTTCGTGGTGCGATCGGTCACCCACACCAGCGAGCCGAAGCGCGACAGCTTCGCAGCGATGCCCAGGTCCGAGAGGTTGAGCACCTTCATCGCCTCGGGCGCCCCCCAGTCGCCCCGCGCCGGCGCGTAGCGCGCGGCGATGGCCAGGGCCCCACGCCCGCCCGCGCCCAGCACCTTGCTGGTGTCGAGCAGCATCTTTTCGATCTGGTTCTTCGCGCCGCGCGGCGTCACGACCGCGACGCTGGTGTGCCGCAGGCTGCTCAGCCAAGCCAGATCGTGCGCCTTGCCCGGCTCGAGCCGTTGCCAAGCGGACAGCTCCGCCGGTGAGAGCGCAGCCGTGAGCAACTCGAAGCTCGGCACGTTGCGCGAGGCGATCGGCACGCCCAGCTCGCGTCCCGGAAAGTTGCGACCCACCGCGCCGATGTCGACGCGCGGGTAGTGGTCCTTGAAATGAAAGCCCGCTGCCAGCGGCTTGGTCGTGACCTGCCCGAACTCGTCGACCAGGCCAGGCTCGATGCGCAGCGCATAGCTCTGGCCCGCCTGGAAGCGACCGTTCAAGCTGACATAGCTGGTGGCCATGCTCGCTTCCTCCGAGCCTGGCGCCGGCCATTGCAGGACCACTTCGGGCGTCACTTGCAGCTTACCGGCGAGATCCCGAGGCCTGACCGGATTGTTGAAAACCAGAGACGCACCGCCGTCGGGCTCGCACGCCGGCTCGCGCGGCTCGCGCGCGCAGCTAAGCTCGGTGATCGCCAGTGGATCGTAGGTGCGAAATGCGATCTGCTGCTCGCTGCCAGCCGGCAGCGGGCCCTCCACGCCGCGCAGGCTCGGCTTGATCACGAAGCGAATCTCGCTGCGCGGCGGCAGCGGGCGTTTGGGCCGCACCACCAGGCTGCGCGGTTCGTCGACGGGCACGACCACCTCGAACGGCAGACTGCCGCGCGCCCCCACCACCGACAGCTGGCCCGCTTCCAGCAGCGCCGCCGGCGCGATCGCCTGACTCAGCTCGAGCCGCAGCTGGACGCTGGTAGCCACGTTGCGCTCGCCGTTGGGACTGAAGCGCAAGAGCCGTGGACGACTGGTCTCGAGCTCGAAGCGATAGGGCTCCGCCAGCCGCGTGCCATCGAGCGCCTGCAGTCCCGCCGGCACCTCCACCGCGTAGTGAGTGGCGAGCGGTAGTCGGCGCTCGGGCGTGAACACTACCGCGCGTGAGCCGACCCACCGAAACCGCCCTGCCACCTCGGGGCTGATGCGAAACGGAGGCGGACGCTCGTTCACCACCACCACGCCGAGCGGATGCACCGGGCGGTCGAAGACCACGCTCAGCTCCGTCACCAGCTCGGCCTCGCCCTGCGGCGATGCCAGCGCGACCTTCAGCGGCCCGCTCGGATGGTCGGACGCGGCCCCCTCACCCCGCAGGGTCAGCGGTTTGCCCCCGGGGCTGGGCGTCACGCTCCTTTGCCAGCACGCAGCCGCCAGCAGCGCAGTTGCCACCAAAGCCAGGACCCAGCGCGACCCAAAGCGAGAAAAAGCAGGCACGGTCGCGAGTGAGCAACGGGCGTGCCGCCGCGGCAAGTCGCTCCGCGCCCTGCTATCATCCGCGTTCGTGCTGCGCCTGTGGACAAACGGACACGCGGCCTGCGGCCCTCGCGCCACGGCGCGCCGGGGCTCGGGCTCGGCCTTTGCGCTGGCGGCCGCGCTCGCACTCGTGACAGCCGCGCTGCTCGTGCCCCGCAGCGCGCAAGCCGACTCCTTCGTGAGGCGCCTGGCCGAACGCGCCCTCGAGCGCGGCATGCAGCAGGAAGCGCGCGGCGACATTGCGCAAGCGCTCACCAGCTACGACGAGGCCGTGCGCACCGACTCGACGCTCGGCGCCGCCGCGCTCAGGCTCGGCTCGTTGCGCGAACGCATGGGTGACCACGCCGAGGCCGAGCTGCTCTATACGCTCGCGAGCGCCTTGCCCGACAGCAGCGCCGACGCGCTGTACGCGCGCGCCCTGCTGCGAACGCGAGCGGCGACCAACGCAGCCCAAGAGCGCGAACGGGCGCTCGCCGATCTGGCGCAGTCAGTCGCGCAAAAGCCCGCGCCCGAGCGGCTGCGACTGCTCGGCGGCTGGTACGTCGAGCGCCGCACCTGGCCGGCAGCGCTGGCCGTATGGCGTGCACTGCTGAGCGACGCCGAGGCGCGTGGCGACGAGGCTCTGCTGCGCGAGGCACGGGTCACGCTGGCGGCCCTGTCGTGGCTTGCTGTCGACACCGATCCGGTGCTCGCCGGCGCCACGTCGCCCGACTGGGTGCGGCGCTCGTTGGCCCGTACGGCGCGCGCCCAAGCCAGCGCTCAGGGAGTTCGAAAGCTCACGCCCTGATCGTCGGAGGCGAGCAGCGGGTA
>DATDEV010000144.1:0-10648 GCA_036522995.1 Polyangiaceae bacterium | reverse complement strand
ACTCACGTCTCGCTTCCCTCCCCTCGCGTCGCCGCGTCCCGCATCCGCCGTCCCCGCATCCCGCGTCCCCGCCTCCCGCGTTCGCGTTGAGCGTTGCACGCTCGCGTCCGCCCCCCGCAAGCCTCCCACCAGCACCTGTCTCCGCCCCAGCAGCTTCTGCAATCGAGCCGCGGCTCGGCAGCCCACCACGAACGAAACGGAGCTCCCAAAACTTGGCCCAGCTCGCGCAGCGCGGGCACACGCATTTGCGTGTCCGACGATAGGGACGATAGCGACGACTTCGAGGTAACGGCAGCAACCGACGACAAGGCCGCGCGACCGCCGCGCAAGGCGCTGGGCGGCTGGGCCGACCCGAAGGCGCTGCCGCTCGGTCCGAGCGGTCGGCCCTGCTGCAGGCGCTGCGGCGTCGAGATCGTCAAGGGCAGCGGCCGGCGCACGTTCTGCTCGGACAGCTGCGTGGTCGAGTGGAAGATCCGCACGCAGCCGGATTTCGCTGCCGAGCACGTGCACGCTCGCGACAAGGGCATCTGCCAGGGCTGCGCGCGCGACTGCGACGCACTCCAGCGCAAGATTCGCGTCACCAAGTGGGCGCGGCGCAAGCGCCGCATGGAGGAGCTGGGCCTGCCCGCTTACTTGCTGCGCCGCCGCCGCTACTGGGAGGTCGATCACATCGTGCCGGTCGTGGAGGGCGGAGGCTCGTGTGGCCTCGAGAACCTGCGCACGCTGTGCTGGGAGTGTCATCGCAAGGCGACGCGCGAGCTCGCGCTCCGGCGCGGCAAGATCACGGCGGCCTAACACGACGGCTACAGACTTTGGCAGAACAGATCGCGATCGGCGCGAGTAGCCACGAGCCACGAGAACAAACTGGCGAGGCCAGCGGACGTTTGGCCCCTATTCACGACTGCCGCTCGACCTCGAGGGACTGCCTGCAGAGTTGGCGCTCAAGAGTGAGCTGCTGAAGAAAATCGGAGTCCTTGGCAAGCGCCTAAACCGTGGGCAATGGGATGAACTCGTGCTCGTCGCCCACGACCTTGCCAAAGCGCCCGGCGGCCCAGTCCGCCTTGGCCTGCTCGATGCGACCGAGCGAGCTCGAGACGAAGTTCCAGTAGATGTGCCGCTCCCCCTCCAGCGGAGCGCCTCCGAGCAGCATCAGCTCAGCGCCGCTGCGCGAGCCGAGCGCGACGCGGGCGCCCGCTGGCAGCAGCAGCAGATTTCCGGCCTCGTACTCGAGCTCGCCCAGTAGCAGCGTGCCACTCGCGACGTAGACCGCCCGCTCGGCGTGCTGCTCGTCGACCTCGAAGCTGGCGCCGGCGCTGACTCGGGCGTGAACGTACAGGGTCGGCGACAGCACCTGCACCGGCGAGACCGCTCCGTAAGCCGTGCCGGCGATCACCGAGAGCTCGACCCCGGGTCCCGAAATGCGCGGGATGCTCTCGCGCGCATGGTGGTGGAAGCTGGGCGCCACCTCCTCGTGCTCGCGCGGCAGGGCGACCCAGCATTGAATGCCGTGCAGCGGTCCTCCGCTCTGACGCACCGCCGGAGCGGTACGCTCGGAATGCGCGATGCCCCTGCCGGCGATCATCCAATTCACCTCGCCAGGCAGGATCGGTTGCACGTAGCCAAGGCTATCGCGATGCAAGAAAGAGCCTTCGAACAAGTACGTCAGCGTGGCGAGCGCGATGTGCGGATGCGGGCGCACGTCGAGCCCCTGGCCGGGCGCGAAGTCGACTCGGCACAGGTGGTCGTAGAAGATGAACGGACCGACCAGCTGGCGCTGGGCCGACGGCAGCACGCGACGCACGAAGAAACCGCCAACGTCGCGCTCGCGCGCATGGATCACAAGCTCGGGCTGCATGCCGCGACTTTAGCCCAACCCCCCGCGCGCGCGACCAGTCACTGTAGCCCGAGCAAGAGGTATTTCAAGCGCCCGATGATCACGTCCATGGCCTGCGCGTTCTCGCCGCCTTCGGGCACGATCAGGTGGGCCTGCCGCTTGCTGGGCGCGACGTGCAGTAGGTGCATCGGCCGCACGCTAGCGTGGTACTGGTGCTGAATCGAAGCGATGTCACGCTGACGCTCGACCAAATCGCGCTGGATGCGGCGCAGCAGCCGGATGTCGTCATCGGTGTCGACGAAGATGCGCAGGTCGAAGGCCTGGCACAGCTCCGGGATCGCGAACAGCAGGATGCCCTCCACCGCGACGATGGCGCGCGGCGCCACACTGCGGGTGGTCGAGCGCCGCGTGTGCGTGGCAAAGTCGTATTGCGGACACGCCACGGGGCGACCGGCTCGCAGCTCGCATAGATGCTCGGCGAGCAGCGCATTGTCGAGCGCGGCGGGCTCGTCGTAGTTGATGGCCTCGCGCTCGGCGGACGAGAGGCCCGAGCGATCGAGGTAGTACCAATCGTGCTCGAGCATCGCGACGTCCTCACCGAGCTCGCGGCGCAGCCGTTCAGCCAGGGTGGTCTTGCCGCTGCCGGTGCCGCCGGCGATGCCGATCAGGAGGGGCGCACCGCGCATGCGGCGACGTTAGCCCGAAATTGGTTTCAGTTCAGTCCAGGACCGTGGCGAGCGGCTGGCAGAGCCAGCGCATCGACCAGCTCCTGCACGCGAGCCGCCAAAAGCCGCAGGCGCTCGGCCGGGTCGACCTCGGCCAAGAGCTGCTGACAGGCGTCGGGATCGGCGACCATGGCAGCCGCCAGCCGATCGGCATAGGCCGAGGCGTCGTCGGCTCCGCGGGTGAGCGCCCGCAGGTCGCGTACCTGCTCGGGCAGGTGGCTGGCCAGCCGCTCCCACAAGGACGCGAGCTTGACCTGCCAGGCCGCGACCAGCGCCGGCTCGGCGGCAGCGTCGTGGAGCTGCTGGGCGCGGACCTGGCGGTAAGGGTGCAGTGGCGGCAGCTCCTCGACGATGCGCACCCGCGCCAGGCCGCGCAGCATGATGTCGAAGCGGCCGTCGCTGCGTTGCGTGTAGTCCTCGATGAAGCCGACGCCGCAGACGTCGAACACCGCCGGCCGGCCGTCGTAGTTCGGCTCGAAGCCCGGCTTGAGCCGAACCATGCCCATGATGCCGCGCGCGCCGAGGGCGGCTGCCGTCAGCTCGCGGTAGCGCGGCTCGAACACGTGCAGCGGTAGCGCGGCGCCCGGAAAGAGCGTCACGTTGGGCAGGGGAAAGATCGACAGCTCGGCGAGATCGCTCGGCTCGAGCTTCGGCGGCGTCATCCCGAGCAGCATACGCCGAAGCGCGGCCGAAAAGCGCGCAGGTGCGTCTGCCTGCCACCTGTCACACCTAAATCGAGCCTGGTGGCAGCCGTTACCTCCTGTGAGGCCCATGGCCAGCGCTACCGACGCCCTCCACCTGCTCTCGATCGACCTCGCTTCGGCACCGAGCAGCCTGCGCGCTGCGCTGCAGCTGCACGGCGACGACGTCGAGCACTGGCTCGGCCGCGCGGTCGCAGCGGGGGTGACCCTGGCCATCGTGTGCGGCCCGGATTCGGTGGACCTCTACTCGACCGAGGCAGGGCGACACGACGCCTTCAAGCCGCTGCTCCAGAGCTTGTGGTCCCTGGGTCGCAACCTCGAAGGTTTCGAGCGCGTGCGCACCACCGAGGCCAGCGGTCACGCCGTGGTCACGCACCTGATGGGCCAGGCGGCCAGTGGCAAGTCCGCCCACGGCTCTTCCTCTGCCGATGCGATCGATCAAGGCTACTCACTGGCAGCGTTGAACGGCACCTTGTGCCCGGAGCTGCAGGAGCTCTTCGAGCTCGCCAGCATGACCGCCCACCGCGGCCAGGCCGAGATCGAGACTGCGCCTGACAGCGAGCCGCTTTCGCCGCTCACCAGCGTGCCGCCCCAACCGTCATCGATGGCGCCTGCCTATGGTCCCCGCGAGCCCGGCAGCACCCTGCGCCTCCGCAGCGGTCCGGGGCATTTGTGTCGCTTGGGTTGACGCGATCCTGCCGCGCCAAACGCCACCTAAACCGCTGAAATCGGAAGCGGTTTCGGCGCGAGCGCCGGCGTGTTACCACAGGCGCGCATGACCCTGGATGACCTGTCGCAGCCAGAGCAGGTGGTACTCTTGGCATTGGTTGGCTTGATGGCGCGCATGGACGGCAGCGTGTCGCAGGAGGAGCTCGAGCTGCTCGAGCAAATCGCCGATGAAATCGGCCCGGAGCGCTTCGATGCGGCGCGCGACGCGGCCGCTGGGCTCGCCGACGGTCGCAGCATCCTGACGGCAGCGGCCCAGGTGCAGCGGCCTGAAGCGCGCGAGGTCGTCTTCGAGCTTGTCTACGGTATCGCCATCACGGGCACCATCGCCGCGAGCGAAGAGGAGCTGCTCAACGAGTTAGCCAAGCTGTGGGAATTGCCGCAGCGGGTCGGAGAAGCGGGTTGAAGCTAGCTTGGCCAAAGTCGCCGTCGCCGTCGAAGGTCTGAGTGTCCGGTTCGGGGACACCCAGGCGCTCAGCACGGTAAGCCTGGCCGTGGAGCCTGGGGAGCTGCTGCTCCTGCTCGGCCCCAGCGGCTGCGGCAAAAGCACACTCCTACGTAGCATCGCAGGCTTCGTCACGCCCGACAGCGGTCGTATCCTGATCGATGGCCAGGACATCTCGAACCTGCCGCCACATCAGCGCCAGATCGGCATGGTGTTTCAGAGCTTCGCCTTGTTTCCTCACCTCACGGTGGGCGAGAACGTGGCCTTCGGACTGCGCGAGCAACATCGTCCCAAGCCGGAGATCGCCGAGCGTGTGAGCAGCGCGCTGGCGGACGTCGAGATGGCGGGCTTCGCGGAGCGCCGCGTCGACCAGCTCTCGGGTGGCGAGCAGCAGCGCGTCGCGCTCGCCAGGGCCCTGGTGGTCAGGCCGCGCTGCTTGCTGCTCGACGAACCGCTCTCCAATCTCGATGCCGGGCTCAGGCACAGCATGCGCGAAGAGATCCGGCGTGTGTGCAAGGATCACGGGCTGACCACGCTCTACGTGACCCACGACCAGAAGGAGGCGCTGGCCATCGCCGATCGCATCGCCGTCATGCGCGCGGGGCGGCTCGAGCAGCTCGGCACGCCCTGGGAAGTCTATCGGACGCCGCGCTCACGCAGCGTCGCGACCTTCCTCGGCGAGACCAACCTACTGCGGGCGCGCGTGAGCGGCCACGAGGGCGAAAACCTGCGGCTGAGCGCCGGCTCGCTGTCGCTGCTGGCCAAAGCACCGGTCGGGGTACAGCCCGGACCGGAGGTAGAGCTGTCGATCCGCCCGGAGTGCGTGCGTCTGAGCGACGCGCCCGAGAGCGCAGCTAGCTTTCGCGTGGTCGTGAGGCGCTGCAGCTACCTGGGTGAGCTCAGCGAGCACGAGCTGTCGCACGAGGGGCTAACTCTGCGCGCCTACGAGCTGAACCCGCAGCGACGCATCACGCGCGAAACCGGCGCGGAGGCCTGGGCCAGCGTGAGCCCCGAAGACGTGGTGCTGCTCGAGCTGGACAAGCAAGCATGAAACGCCCGCTGCCAGGCTTCATCGCGCTGGCGGCGCTGCTGATCGTCCCCTTCGCGCTGCGCCCCCCGGATGCGCTGAGCGACGTCGGCGCCGAAACGGTGGTGGTGCTGACGCCGCACAACGAGGCCATCCGCTACGAGATGACGCGCGGCTTTCGACGCTTCATGGCCGAGCGTGGGCGCAAGGTGCGCATCGATTGGCGGAGCCCTGGCGGCACCACCGAGATCTCGCGCTACCTGGCCTCGGAGTACCGCTCGGCCTTCGAGCAGCATTGGCTGAAGCGCACCGGCCGCCCGCTGTCGGAGAGCGGCGCGCGCGGCTTCACCGATCCCAAGCAGTCGCTCGACGGCGAAACGGAAGCGGCGCTGGCGCGGCGCGACTTTCTGGCATCCAGCGTCGGGGTCAGGATCGACGTGCTGTTCGGCGGAGGCAGCTACGACTTTTCGCAGCACGCCGGCGCCGGGCGCTTGGTCGATGCCGGACTTCGCGCCAGCCGGCCCGAGCTGTTCGGCCCCGGCGGCATCCCGCAAACCGTGGGCGGCGAGCCCTACTGGGACAAGCAGGGGCGCTGGGTCGGGGCGACCGTGTCCGGCTTCGGCATTTGCTACAATCGTAGAGCGCTGGCGCGCCTCGGCATCACGCGCCCGCCCGAGCAATGGGCGACGCTGGCCGACCCGCGGCTCTCAGGCCACGTGGCTCTGGCCGATCCGAGCAAAGCCGGCTCCGCGAACAAGGCCTTCGAGATGATCTTGCAGCAGGCGATGGGCGAGGCGGTGCGAAGTCACGGCTCGCCTCCCGCCGCTAGCCAGGCCGAGAGTGCGGCGCTGAGCGAGGGCTTCGAGGCTGGACTACGCCTGATCCGCAAGATCGCTGGCAACGCCCGCTACTTCACCGATCAAGCCAGCAAGGTGACGCTGGACGTGCAGACGGGAGCGGCTGCCGCCGGCATGTGTATCGACTTTTACGGCCGATTTCAGAGCGAAGCGGTCGGCGATCGGCTGGGCTTCGTGATGCCTCGTGGCGGCAGCTCGATGGGCGCCGACCCGATCGGGCTGCTGCGGGGAGCCCCCCGACCCGATCTCGGTCGCGCGCTGATCGAGTTCGTGCTGAGCCCCGCCGGTCAGGGCCTGTGGTCGTACCGCCGGGGCGTACCTGGCGGTCCGGAGCGCTACGCGCTGCGGCGCCTGCCCATCCTGCCCGCGCTCTACGCACCCGAGTACGCAAAGCTGCGCTCGGACCCGGACAACCCCTACCGCAGCGCCGAGAGCTTCACCTATCACGCCGCCTGGACCGCGCCGCTCTTTCGAGCGCTGTCGTTCGTGATTCGCGTGATGTGCGTGGATGCCGAGACCGAGCTGCACGAAGCCACCCGAGCGCTCGAGCGTCACGGCTGGCCGCCTCGGGCCCGAGCGCGCTTCGAGGACGTGTCGTTGGTCTCTTACACCGTGGTCAAGGACGAGATCGCGCCGGCGCTGAGCAGCGGCGACCCGCTACGTGAGGTGGCGCTGCAGAACCGGTTGGTGCGAGCGCTCAAAGCGCAGTACGAAAGCGTCACGGAGCTGGCGGAGCAGGGACAATGAACACGCGCCAAAGGCTCGGACCGAGCCTGCTATTCGCGCTGTGCGCGCTGATTTTCGGCGTATTTTTCCTATGGCCGCTGCTGGAGAGTCTCCGCGGAGCCTTCGTCGACAAGCAAGGCAACTTCACCTTCGCCTACGTGCGTGCGGTGTTCGAGAACCCGGTCTATCTGCTCGGCTTTCGCAACTCTCTGCTGGTCGCGATCGGCAGCACGATCCTGGCGGCAGCGCTCGGCATACCGCTCGCGCTCGTCTTCCAGCGGCTCGAGTTTCCGGGCCGGCGTTGGCTGGAGGTGCTGGTGCCGCTACCGCTGTTCGTGCCGCCCTTCGTCGGCGCGCTGGGCGTGCAGCGCTTGCTCGGACCGACCGGCGCGTTCAACGCGGCGCTCGCTGCCGTCGGTCTGTCCGATCCTGCCAGCCCGATGGATTGGCTGCGCGAGGGGCGCTTCTGGGCAGTGGTGGCGCTCACGGCGCTGCACCTCTACCCGGTGCTCTACTTCAATCTCTCGGCGGCGCTGGCCAGCCAGAATCCCGAGCTCGAGCGGGCGGCGGAGACGCTCGGCTGCCACGGCCTGCGCAAGCTCTGGCGCGTCACCCTCCCGCTCTCGGCTCCGAGCCTGTTCGCCTCGCTGACCATCATCTTCATCTGGTCCCTCACCGAGCTGGGCGTGCCGCTGCTCTGCGACTACGGCCGCGTCACCTCGGTGCAGATCTTCACCGGGCTCAAGGATATCGGGCAAAATCCCTTCGTTTATGGCCTGGTGACGGTGGCCCTGGTGGCGACGGTGGGCCTGTATGGCGCGAGCCGGCTGCTGCTCCGCAAGCTGGACGCTTCGGCCGGCACCAAGGGCAGCGCGCGTCGCGAGCGCAGGCAGGCTCGCGGTCTGTCGGGCTGGGCGGCGACGGGCTTCGCCCTCTTGGTGCTGAGCGCTGCGGCGCTACCCAACGTGTCGGTCCTGCTGCTGGCATCTTCGAGCGATTGGTACGAGTCGGTGCTGCCGACCGGTTTCACGCTCGAGCACTACCGCTCGGCGCTCGGCCACAGCATGGTCGTGCCCTCCATCGCGCAGAGCCTGCGCTACGTGTCGCTATCGACGGCGCTCGACCTGGTACTGGGCTTTGCGATCGCCTGGGTGGTCGTGCGCACCAACGCCCGCGGGCGCAAGCTGCTGGACGCCTTGGCCATGCTCCCGCTGTCGGTCCCGGGCCTGGTGCTGGCCTTCGGCTACCTGGCCATCTCGCGCGAAGGGCGGCCGCTCGAAGCGCTGGACCCGGCGCGCGATCCGACCGTGCTGCTGGTGGTGGCGTACGCCATGCGCCGCCTCCCCTTCGTCTTGCGTTCGGCGGAGGCGGGCCTATTGCAGATCAACAAGAACGTCGAGGAGGCGGCCGTGAGCTTGGGCGCCCCACCGCCGCGCGTGCTCTGGCGCGTCACCTTGCCGCTAGTTTTACCGCATTTGCTGGCCGGCGGACTGTTCGCGTTCGCGCTGTCGATGCTCGAAGTCTCCGATTCGCTGATCCTGGCGCAGCAGCAAGCGCACTACCCGATCACCAAAGCCATCTACGAGCTATCGCAGCTGGTCGGAGAAGGCCGGCTGCTCGCCGCGGCGCTGGGTGTCTGGGCCATGGTGCTCTTGGCCACCACCGTCTGGGTTGCGCGGCGACTGGTGCGCAGCAATGCGGGCGATCCGTTCGAAGCCTGAAGACGAGGACCGGATTCTCACAGGGAGATCGGGAGATCGGGAGTCGTGCGAGCGTGAATGGCTCCCTGTAAAATCTCGCAGGGTCCGGGCTACGAGGGATCAGGAGGGCAGCAGCCCGCGACTTACGACGCGCGCGCGCTCGCCAGCAGCGCCCGCGTGACGGCCAGCGCGCCAGCCAGCCTCTCGCCCGCGCGTCCGTGCGCCCAAGCTGGGTCCTGCGCAGCGCCCAGCGCAGTCGCGCAGGCCGCGACGTCGCCCGTGGTGTGCCGCAGCTGACGCCGCGCCAGCGGGCGCAGATCCAGGCGCTCTGGCAGGGGCACGCCCTCACTGGCAAGCCGCTCCGAAGCGAAGAAGCCCCAGCCGAGAAGCACATCGTCCGGGCGCATGAAAGCCTGCCAGCGCGCCGAGAAGCTGGCGAAAGACTCGCCCGAGACCACCAGCTCGGCCGGCAGCTTGCTGTGCAAGGGGAACGCGGGCGACAGCGGACGCCGCGGCGCGATCAGGGCTTCGAAGCGCGCTCCATCGACCACGCGTTCGGCGACCCAATGCACGACCTCGGCCTCGCCGCCCAGCTCGGTGGCCTTGGGCCAGGCGTTGGCCTCGCCGTAGCCCACCACCAGGCGCTCGGCTTGCTCCAGCAAGCCGCGCGCAACGTGGCTGCGCTTCGGCCTGCCGCGCGCGGCCAGATGGCGGGCCGAGCCCTGCGTGGCATACGCAAGCTGGTGCTCCACCATGGCCTCGAAAGGTCGCAGCAAGGCCTCGCGATCGAAATCGCCCTGTTCGAGCAGCTCCAGCGCCTGGCCGATGGCCTCGATGGTGGAGACGCAATGCAGCTCCGGCTCGCGGCGGATGCGGTAACGGCTGGGCGCGCTGGGCGCCAGCGCATAGCGCGGCAGCGCCGCCAGCTCCGGGTTCTGTTGAAACAGCTTCTTGGCCTGCCACCAGGTGCCGTCCAGAACGCATAGCGTCACCGGCCCGGGCGGTGGGTGCTGCGCCAGATCGCGCGAGCCCTCGCTCGGATAGAGCAGGATCGCCGGCGCCGCGGGATCGCTCAGCCGCGCGCGCAGCGCCGGCAGCTCGCTCAGCTTGATGCCGACGTGACGCTCGGCGCGCTCGAGCTGCAGCTCGACGAGCTTGGCCGTGTTGATCGGCACGTCACGCTCGCGGGGATGCTGCAGGATCACGACCCGCGTGCGCGTTGGCACGCGGCGGATGCTGGCGCACAGGCAGACCACGGCCGGCCGCGCGCAACCGGCGCAAACGCTGCGTGGAACGAGCTCGAGCATACCCGCGCAACTTGCCACTAAAGGGCGCAGGAAGTCGAGACGCTCACGCGGGCGCCGTCGACCGCCAGCTCCAGCTCGAGCCCGCACTCATGGACCACCCGCACCAGACCCAGCATCGGCGGCAGCTCGCTGCCGCGTTCGAAGCCGTGCATCTCGCGCTCGAACGCTGCTGCCGCGTCGGCGGCATGCACCCATTGCGCTCGAGCCTGCAGGCGCTGGCGCTGGGCGGGCTCGGCCTGGTTCTCGATCATCAAGCGGACGCTGCTCGTAGTGGTGACCAGCTGAAGCCGCACCTCGCCACCTGGCAGGCCATGCCGCAGTGCGTTCGCATAAAGCTCGTAGATGGCAACGCTCATGCGCTGGGCGACCCGCGCCGGCAAGCAAGCGTCGCAGTAAGCAGCTAGATAGGCGTACGTGGGCTCCAGCAAGCTCGCCAGGGCCGGGGCTCGGATTGAGACGAGCGGCGGGGTTGCCAGCAACACTCCCGAGATCGGCCGCACCGATAGCTCGGCGGGAGGCGCACAAACGAGGACACCGGACCCACGCAGCCCCGGATCGGAAGGGATCGGCTCTTGCAATGCGTCGACGCTTCCTGTGGTC
>DATDEV010000143.1:0-7694 GCA_036522995.1 Polyangiaceae bacterium | reverse complement strand
CTGGTGATTTCGCTGGGCGCCGCCGCGCTCGCGACGCGCACCTACGTGCTCAGCTTCGTCACCATCAGCTCCGTGCTGTGGTCGATCGCGCTCGGCGTCGGCACGCAGATCACCATCGCGCATCGTGTGGGCGCCGGCAGGCTCGACGAAGCCAACGCCGAGCTTCATCGCGCGCTGCTGTACGCGGTCGCTGGCAGCGGCACCCTGGCGCTTCTGCTGGCGCTATTTCACGCACCACTACTGGGCATGCTCACCCAGGACCCCGACATTCTTCAGCGCGCGGCGCCTCTATTCGCCCTAGGTGTCGTGGTCGAGATGGGCAGAGGCGTGAACATCGTCGCCGGTGGCGCGCTGCGCTCGACGGGCGATGCCGCGTACGTCGCCGTCGTCGGCTGTTCGCTCATGTGGTGCGTGGGCGTGGCCTCCGCCTACCTGTTCGGGAGCGCGCTGGGGCTGGGCCTGACGGGCGTCTGGCTCGCGATGACGCTGGACGAAACCGTGCGCGGCATCGTGAACTACCGGCGCTGGCGCACCGGCCGCTGGCGCATCACCAGCGCGCTCGCCCCGGCCAGCACGCCGCCTCCGCCGAGGGTGGAAGACGCGCTCGCCTGAGGGCTGGCCAAGCGACGCGCTCGCCCTATGTGAGGTTCGCCATGCCCGTCCCTCCCAACCTGCTCAACGACGACGGTACCGCCTCGATGGCGACCATGATTATGTCGTCACACCACGCCTTCCGGCGCGACCTCGCCCGCTTCGCCCGCGCGCTGGCAGGCTCGAACACCTCGAGCGCGACCCAGCTCGAAGCCCTGCGCCGCGAATGGCAATGGTTTCGAGGCGCGCTCCACGGCCACCACGAATCCGAAGACACGCGGATGTTTCCGTTCTTGCGCGCCGAGCACCCGGAGCTCGCCGCCACCTTCGATCGCCTGTCCGCCGATCATCGCGCCATCGATCCGCTGCTCGAGGCGGGCGATCACGCCTTCGGCGATCCCTTCGACCCGGCGACCGCGACCACCACGGTCAGCTCGCTGAAGCAGCTGCTCGACGAGCACCTGGCGTTCGAGGAAGCCGAAGCCATCCCCTTCCTGCGCCCCGCCAAGCAATTCCCCGCCCCCGCCAGCGACGAGGAAGCCATCATGTACGCCCAAGGCTTCGCCTGGAGCCTCTACGGCCTCGCCCCCGCCGTCGTCGACGAGCTGCTGAAGCTGCTGCCCGAAAACCTCACATCTCGTCTACCAGCCGCCCGCGCAGCCTTCGCCGCGCGCTTCCTGGCCACCTGGGGCGCTCCCATGGCCCAGGCTTCCGAAACCTCGATCCCCCTCGACTAGCGCAGGGCTGCCCCACCGCAGCTCGATTTGCAGAAGCTCACGTAGCGGCATTCGGTCTTGCCGAGCGGCAGTCTGGGGCTGCTTCCGTGCTGATGGCCCGTGGCGAGAACCTGCGAGATTCACAGGGAGGATGGGAGGACGGGAGGTCCGCGAGTTTTTTGTTGTTCGAGCCGTACGGCGTTTGACGAAGACTGCGCAGGCGTCGTTCGACGCGTGTCGGCTCACCCCCCCAAATTCTCGCCTCGCAGACCTCCCGTCCTCCCTTACTCCCTGTGAAAAATCAGGCGCTAGGAATGACCGAGCCGGTAGCGAATGACCCGAGACGGCCAGCAGTAGGCCGCCCCGGTGTTACCGCCGCTAGCTCGCTCAGCGCACGACGGGCGGAATCACGCCCTTGCTTCGCGCCGTTTCACAGCCGCGCGCAACGCCGGTGTCGCCTTCATCGGTTTTCACGATCTTGAACTCCACGCGGCGGTTCTTTTCCCAGGCGCCGGGGTTCGAGGCGTTGTCGAGCGGGCAGTATTCGCCGTAGCCCTGCGAGACCAGCCGCTTGGTATTCACGCCACGCTGCTGCATCGCGGCCATCACGGCGGCGGCGCGCAGCTTGGTCAGGTTCAGGTTGTGCTCGTCGGTCGAACGCTCGTCGGCGTGGCCAGCGATTTCCATGACCAAGAACTCCGGGTGCCCCTTCATGGTGGCGGCCACGGCGTCGAGGATGTCGTTCGACTGCGGCAGGATCTTGGCGCTGTTCGTCTCGAACTGCACCTTCTCGAGGATCACGATATCGCTACCCTCGATGATGACCTTGCCCTTGTCGGGGCAGCCGTCCTCGTCCTGGAAGCCGTTGTAGGTCTCGGGATCGTTCGGGCACTTGTCCTTCACGTCCGGGATCTGGTCCTTGTCGTTGTCCGGATCCGGGCAACCGTCCTCGTCCTCGAACTTGTCCTTGTCCTCGGCGTCGTCGGGGCAGGAGTCGTCCTTGTCGGGGATGCCGTCCTTGTCGTTGTCGAACTCGGGACATCCGTCGAGGTCTTCGAAGCCGTCCTTGTCCTCGGGATCGTCCGGGCACTTGTCCTTCGAGTCCAGAATGCCGTCGCCGTCCCGGTCACCCTCGCGGTTCGCTTCGGGGCAGCCGTCCTCGTCGTGGTCGCCATCGCGATCCTCGGCGACGTTCGGGCAGCGATCGTCCACGTCCAGAATGCCGTCGTTGTCGTTGTCGGGATCGGGACAGCCGTCTCCGTCCTGAAAGCCGTCGAAGTCCTCCGGCTCGTCCGGGCACTGGTCCTGGTCGTCCTTGTAGCCGTCGCCGTCGCGGTCACCGATCGAGGGCTCGAATACGAAGCCCAGGATCATACGCACGTCAGCGGCCTCGAAGCCCTTGTTGAAGGCGCGGCTACCGCCGCCGAGCATCAAGTAACTGTTCCGCTCGACGAACAGCTTGATGCCGCCCACGAACTCCTCGGACCACTTCTGGGCGCTAGCTGAGTCGCCACCGACCTGATAGCTGCCGTAGGTTTCCGCGACGAGGTCCAGCGCGTCGAGCACGCGGTACGACAGGCCCACGCCGAAGGTGGCGAGGTTCGCGCCCTCGAACTCGCCTTCCTTGAGCTGCAAGCGGCCATCCGGATACGAGCCGAAGCGCGGGTTTTCGCCGGTGTGACCGCGGAAGCCCACGTTGGCACCGATGTGAAAGCGCCGCGTCGAGCCGAAATGATTCTCGATCACGAGCTGGGGCCAGTACCAAAAGCCCGGATCGGCGCCGAGGTCGCGCTCGGAGCCGCCGAGGGGAATGCCCGCCTGAACCACCGCCGCCACGCCCACCGTGCGATCCACACGCGTGAGCCGGAGCTTGCCGTGGAGCGCGATGGTCTCGATCTTCTGCGCGTCGAGCGGGGCCGAGTTGTAGGTATTACCGGTCGGGCCGATGCTGTAGGCCACGTCGCCGTTCATCAGGATGACCGGAATCGTCAAGCCGACGACGGCCATGTTGGCGATGCCGTAGTTGAAACCGAAGGTGCCCTGAATCGAGTCTCTGACCAGGGCAGGAACGCCGGTGCCATCACCAGTCGGCCCCGGGTCGACGATGCAAGTCTCGTCCTTGCATGTGCCCTCGACCGTGTCGCCGCTCGAGTCGGTGTTCGTCCCTTGCGGCACACCGTCGGCGCGCGTGCGCATCAGATTCCTGCCGTAGTCGAGCACCAGGCCGAAACTGATGTTGTTGCCGCCCAGGATGTCGGAGCCGTTGACCGAGAAGAAACCCTTCGAGTCGATGGCCGGCCGAAACAGGTGCGTGTCGAGGCCGTCGCCGTTGCCTTCGGGCACGCGCTGCTGAGCCGCAGCCAGGGAGGGCAGCGCCAGGATGGCGGTAAGGAGCATGGCGGTTTGGGTCGTTTTCGCGCGCCAGCGTTCGAACGCCTTCAGCATCCTGGTCGTCTCCATGTGTCAGGCAGTCTGATGATCGCGATACCCACGCGGAAAAGCTGACCTTTCCAGCGTTTGCGCACGCTAGCATCGCCAAAATTGGCATGTCAACGTAGGCTCCGCGGGGTCATCGCTTTGGTGAGCAGCCTATATACCCACCTGCGTGTTTTCCAGTATCGGCGCTGGGCGCGCTCGAGCGCCGCGCTGGCGCTTGGCGGCTCGATCCTAGCGCTTTCGATAAGTGGCCGGGCGCAGGCCGACGTCCCCACGCTCGCCGGCCAATGGAACGCCACACCAATGGTCGTGACCTGGCAGCTCGGCGACTGGGGCAAAGCGTGCGGCCCTCCACCAAGCGGCGGCGGAGTCGCCGGCGGCCCCGTCACCATCACTCAGAACAGCGGCGAGCTCGCCTTCACGGGCGCGGGACGCTACTTCAGCACCGCCGAGTGCTGGGAGCAGCACCCGGGTCTCTCACGTATCAGTCACAGCGCGGCCCCTCGCAGCTATCAAAACGTGTGCAAGACGGGTGCAGGCGATCCGCGACAGGCCAAGCTGGTCACGACCATCACCGCCACCGACAGCCGCATCAACTTCGACGAGACCGGCCAGTACCAGTTCGTGATCGAGGACCAGAACTGCACGGCCAGCGTGCGCCGCACGCGCAGCTACACGCTGGTACGGCGCGCGGGTGATAGCTCCCCCGCAGCCAGCCCCAGCGCTGCCAAGCAGCTAGCCAAGCCGGCGAGCCGCTCAGCCCAAGACTGTCAGGGCACCGGCTTGCCGGAGCGGCTGGAGGTGCGTCCCTCGCGCAAGCTGATGCGCCCGGGCGAGTCCTTCACCTTCCGGACCGCGGTGGTCGACGCCAAGGGCTGCGGCCTGCCCGTCACTCCAACCTGGAGAGTGCTGCACGGCGTGGGCTCGCTCAGCGTGACCGCGCCGGGTAGCGTCGCGGTCAACCCTGCTGCCACGGAATCGGAGGGCACGCTGGAGGTGACGCTCGGCGACCGTTCGGTGCGGGTGGTCGTGGAAATCGCCTCCAAAGACCGCTACGACGCCCTGCTGGAGGCCCACGGCTTCGATGAGAGTGGGGAGTCGCGTGAAGCGGCCGTGCTGCGCGTCGCTTCGGAATCGCTCGGCGCGCGCGAGGTCGTGGCGCGCGACGAATCACCGAGCAAGACGCGCTGGTTCGTGGCGCTGGCGGGTGCGCTGGCGCTGGTGTTGGGCGTCACCGGCTTCGTGCTGGTTCGGCGCGGCAAGCGCTCCGAGCCCTTGCTACAGGACTCGCCGTCGCGTCCGCGCGCGGCGCAGCGCTCGGGCATGAAGGTGTGCCCCACGTGCCGCGAGGACTTTCCGATCGAGGCCGAATTCTGTCCCAACGATGGCAACCGGCTGGTGGCTCAAGACGAGCTTCAGGTCGGGCCCGGCGGCTCGGTGTGCCCGGTGTGCGGGCGGGGCTTCAACCCGGGGACGACCAGCTGCCCCGAGCACGACGAGGAGCTGATCCCCGCGGCGGCGTACGCGGCGCGCTTCAGTGCGCCTGTCGTCACGCGCGCAGTCTGCCCGCTATGTGGCTCTCAATTCGGCGGCGAGCATCGTTTTTGCGGCGAATGCGGGGCCGCGCTCGTGCCCATCAATTGAGCTACGGGCGCTTGGCCTTGATATGGGTCGCGACTTCTTTGAAGGTCGCCGTCCAGACCTGCGGCTTCTTTTCGGCCAGGTAACTGACGAGCGCAGCGTGAGCCGCGGTGCTCGTCTTGAGGTAGTTGATCATGCAGGTCTCGGGCGCGTACACCAAGTCGCCGGGACACGCGTCGTCCTGATCGACGTTCTCGCCCACGCCGTGGAACAACACCACCAGCCAACCACGCGCAGCGATGGCCTCGTCGACCATCGCCTTCAGCTCGTCGCCCGACTTCTTGCCAGCGTCGCGCTGCGGCACGTGGAGCAGATCGACGCTGGCGGGGTCGGCGATGCCACCCTTCGAAACGCGGGCCGCCAGGAAGCGCGGCGCGACCAAGGGCGAGTAGTCGGTTCCGGCCGCGCCGAGCCCGACGGTGTCGCTCGAGCACGGATAGGCGAAGGTCATCGGCGCGGTCGCACCCAGTCGCATCAGGCGCGCCAAGCTGTCGTCGAGCTCCGCCTCCATGCGCGCCATGTCGTAGTCGGTCAGCTTGTAGCTCGGCGCTTTGCTGGCCGAATTACACGGATGATTGACCGTGTGGCTGGCAAGCTCGTGCCCTTTTTGCCCGGCCTGCTGCCAAGCCAGATGCCGAGGCGTGAGCGCCTGAGCCGGATTGGCATTGGGCAGGGCCCAGCGATGATCGGTGCCCTCGAAGTTGGAGAGGAAAAAGGTGCCGTGTAGCCCCGCGGCCTCGAGCTGCGGCTGCACCGTCGCCAGGTGCGGGTCGAGGCCATCGTCGTAGGTCAGGGTCACGGCCGCCAGCGCGCCGCCCTCGAACTGGAAGTTGCCGGCCGGGCCACCGGCGCTGCCAGCAGCCGCGCCGCCCTGACCGGCGACCGAGGCGCCGCCTCCGACTCCTCCCGCTCCGCCGCTGGGCGTTGGCGACGACGTGCCGCCGCTGCTGGCTCCACCGGCCGCGCTGCCGGTGCCACCCGCCCCACCCGCTGCGGGCATGCCAGAAGCACCGGGCGAGCTACCGGCCATACCAGCCGGAGGAACGACGCCACCCGAGGGAGGCTCGGAGCACGCCACGCTGAGCGCGATCGCAAAGCTTGCAGGGCTGGCCACGCGCAAACGAGAAGAAAGCATGTTGAGCTAGTCTGATGTCCTCGAGCGCGCCGTACCGGGAAGAAACTCGGCGGGACCTGCTCTATTGTGCGCTCAGGCGGCGCGTGATCAGCAATCTTGGGCCGTGGCGTTCCTGGCTTCGCCGGCCGCGAGCTTCATCAACCGCGAAGTGATCCACGTGAACGGCGGCGCGTACTTCGGCCAGTAAGCGCTCTCGCTTTAGAACGCGACGACCATTTCGAGCGCGGTCTCGCCGCGCAGGCTGTCGACCTCGTGCACCGGTGTCGGCACGTTCTGGATGACGAACTTCGCGTCGCCGAAGGGATAGCCGGCCTCCAGCTCGCCGCGCAGGAGAAAATGCTTGGTCAGGCCCCACTCCAGAGTGATGCCCGCAGCGATCGAGCCGATCTGCGTCGTCTCGCTGGAGTTAGTGCTGGCGCCGAACGACGAACCCTTCAAGTGATCGTAGCGACCACCCAAACAGCCGTAGAACGTGAACGGGGTACCCGGGTAGCCCGCACAGCCGAAGAGGCCTCCAGTGAAGAGCTGGAAGGAGCCGCCGACCTGCGTGCCGGGCACCGTGTGATGCGAGGGCGCGAAACCGGCGCCACGCAGCGACACGCGCCAAAACGAGCGACTATAGGCAAGCGAGACGCCCACGCCCGCGGCCACCTCCGGCGCGATGCCGAGCACGAGACGTGGGCCTATGCCCGCCGTCCAATTTAGCGCTGGGGTCGGCGGTGGTGGGGGTGGCGGCGGTGACGGTGGCGGCGGTGGTGCGGGCGGGGGGTTCTCGACCGACAGCGCTACCAGCAGAGCCGCGGCGCGCGACGCATCGTCGCAGTCGTCAATCGGCAGCACGCGTTCGCCGACCTGACCGGCGTGGACGACCTTGACCCGCAGCTGAAAACCAGGCTCGTCGCCGCGAACCGTGACCTCGGCCATCACGTCGACGGGCCCCTTGCCGCGCAGATGCATCAGCGCGCTGCGGATCTCCTCCTCGACCTGTTGCTGACTGGGACAACCGCCAGGGGCCTGCCACGCGAGCGAGAACGGCTCGTCGGCAGCCGCACCGCCCACGGTTCCGAAGAGGACCCAGAGCGTCCCAAGCGTAGCTTGCCACCGGCACCTCAAGAGGGAGTAGATCCTCGCACCCCCGGGCGTACAAACGGAAGGCCCTTGATTCGTGCGCCGTT
>DATDEV010000142.1:0-6367 GCA_036522995.1 Polyangiaceae bacterium | reverse complement strand
TGCCCGATCAAGGTGAGCGGCGCCAGCTCCTCGAACATGGGCAAGCACTCGCGCGCCTGCTCGGGCGCGAAGATGTACTCGAACTCCTCGAGCCGCACCGGCGACCCGTGGCACAGGTTGACGGACTGCTCGGGCAGCTTGATCTGGTACGGCAGATCCTTGAGCCAC
This sequence comes from Polyangiaceae bacterium, assembly GCA_036522995.1. Lineage (GTDB taxonomy): Bacteria > Myxococcota_A > Polyangia > Polyangiales > Polyangiaceae > PMG-095. Next base: position 6,199 of record DATDEV010000142.1, on the reverse strand, counting down.
GACATGTTGTCGGCCGAGAGCAGCTGCGCGTGCAGGTCGAGGGCGTGGCGCGCTGCCTCGTAGTAGTACGAGTAGTCCATGCGACCGGCGACCGCGGCATCGTGGTTGCCCAGGATGGTCGCCTCGACCAGACCACGCACGACGTCGGCGCACTCGTTCGGGGACCCGCCGTAACCGACGGTATCTCCCAAGCAATAGTAACGATCGATGTCCTCACTCTTGAACGCCTCGACGACGGCGCTCAGAGCTTCGTAGTTTGCATGGATATCGCTGAGGATGCCGAGGCGCATGCTGGGAGTCGGTGACTGGCTTTCGAGGGCGCGAGTTAGAAACGTGAGGGTAACACGCTTCCGGGTGACGCCAGGGCAATCGTTCGGCTGTCTGTCGCGTGGTTGTTGGGGCCCCAGCCCCAACAACGGCGACTAGGGGCGCCTAGTCGTGGTTGTTGGCGACTAGGGGCGCCTAGAGGGGCGCTCAGGCCGCTTGGACGGTCGGCGAGGGGGGTGGGTCGCAGGAGGCGGTGTTACGCTCGGGGCGTATGCATAACGAACCTGCCCCGGAGCCCATTGCGGATCTGGTACGCGCCTGCCTGGAATACGTCAAGCGGTCCTTGGGCACCGACCTCGACTTCACGCCCGACACGCTGCCCCTCTTGGACCATTACCTGCGCGAGGTGCGCGAGGAGCTCACGGCCAAGCCCGAGCTGGCTCAATTGACCGCCCATGCGGCGGGCGCCTACTTCGGCGAGGTACTACGCCGGCAAATGCGCGGCTTCTGGCGCCTGCCTTCCGGCAACCTGCACGATTTTCAGGTCTGCTCCAGCGTCGCCTTCGTGTCGGTCAACCCGTTCGGCGTTGCCTACGATGCGCTCTACGACAGCACCGAGCATGACGGTCCCCGCTCCAACTTACGGCTTGCCCCCGAGGACCATCAGTACATCTCCGCGCGCCTGGCCACGGTGCCCGAGCTGCCAGACGACCAGTACTACCTACTGAGCACCCGTATCGAGGTCATCGACATCACCGTCGAAGCCCTACGCGCCCGCCTGGACGCCGAAGGCTACGCCGAGCTCGAGTACACCCCCGAGGATTACGACGCCGAGCTTCACTACCTGAACTGACGCACGCCACGAGGTAGTCAGTCCGCGAACCTAGTGCGGCGTCCGTTCCGGCTCTTCGCCCACGAGCAGGCGCGCCGGCAGCTCCAGCAAGCGCAGCGGGCTGCTCTCTGCCCCGAAAAAATCTCGCGACTGGACGCTGTAACGACCGGGCTTGAGACCGCTCACCAGCCACTCGGCGTCCGCGCGCAGCCACACGACCGGCACGCCGTCGACGAGTAGGTAGCGAGGCCGGTCACTGCGGTTCTGAAAAACCAGCCCGAGCTTGGGCGCGCTCGGATCCGGTTTTTCGGGGGGAGGCAGCGCCCGCGTCCTGAAGTCGGTCAGCTCGCGCTCGTCCACCAGAGCCACGAACGGCCCCACCGGTAGCTCGCCGCGCCGCAGCTCGGCGCCAGCTGGCGGGACGAGCAGGTCATAGGCGGCCAGCTCGGGCTTCTTGGTCAAGCGCGTGACCTCGACCTCGAAGCGCGCGCCCGACGCCCAGGTGTACTCCGCGTGCAGCGGGACCGAGTCGGCCCGGCACGCGCTCAGCTCGGGAGCGACGGCCAGTAGCTCCACCAGCAGTCGGCACCAGAGCATTCCGCCAGCGTTCGGCGTAGCCGTCGGCATCTGCTCCAGCTCCAGCCGTCCGATGCTGGTCTCGAGGCGCTGCTTTTGGGTGGTATTACCCAGCACGCTGCCCGAACCGGAGCTCACGACGGCTGGCTCCGACAGCGGCGTGGCGTCGAGCCGCGCATCGCCCAGCACCGCGCGCAGCGCGCCCGGCGGAATCGGCGTGTAGGCGGTAGCGTTCGGCCAGATCAGCGCGTGGCCATAGCGGTCTTCACGCGCCCTTAGCTCGCTACCGCGCGCGAAGACGAAGCTTCGCGAGTCGAACACCAGCCTCAGTCGACCGAGCGACGACAGCTCCAGGGTCACGTCGAAACCGAGCTTCTCGCGCGCCTTGGCCAGCGCGTCGGCGTTGCCCTCGGGCGAGCGCGCGGGCAGGGGCTCCAGCCAGCGAAAGCGCGCTTCGAGCAGCAGACCAGGAGCCGCGCGCAGCTCGATCTCCTCGGGCAGCACGTCGTCCTCCCGCAGCGCACGCGGAGGCTCTGGCACGCCTGCGTCCGACGGCAAATCCGCCGACGGGTGAGCGGCGTCGCGCAGCGAGGCCTTGGCGGGGCTGGCCGCGAGCGGGGCCGGCAGAATACTGGCGTTGGGGCTCGGCTCACTCACGCTCGGCACGGTTTGCGGCTCTGCTCGGCGCTGATCACACGCGCTGCTCAGGCTGCCGAGCGCCAGGGCAAAAATCAGCGCCGAGCTCTGCTGGCGCATGATTCTGGCTGCGAGCGCAGGCGACATCGCGGGCAAGCTAACCCAGCTCGAGCTGCATCACCACCGCGTCTTCCTCGGGCTCGGCATAGTAGCGTCGGCGGCGATCCAGCTCCACGAAGCCGAGACTGGCGTAGAGCGCCAAGGCCGGCTCGTTGCTTGCTCGCACCTCCAGCAGCACGACGCGCAGCCCGCCCGCTCGAGCTTCGACGCACAGCGCGAGCACCAGCCGGCGCGCCACGCCACGCCGCCGCCATGCGGCCGCGACGCCCAGATCGGTCAAATGCAGCTCGTCGGCGGCGCGCCAGCCGAGCGCGAAACCCGCCACGGTGCTCGAGGTGCGCGCCACGCGCAGCAGCGCATAGTCGCGAGCCAGCTCGGCCTCGAAGCTCACCTGCAAGCCGCAGGCTTCGGCGATGGCGCCGAGCAGCGGCAGGTCGGCTGGCTCGGCCGGCTCCAGCAGCAGCGAAAGCTGCTCGCTCATCGGTTGAGAGCCCAGGCTCGCGCGGCGAGCAGCGGCACGTCGAGCGCCAACTTCAGCTGTCCGTCGGCCTTGAGCACCGCGCCTGAAAACGGCCCGGCCAGCGCGATCAGCGACGGCACCGAACGGATTGCCACCGATTCGACGCCCACCACCTGCTCGACGCCGAGCGCCAGCGGCAACGCGCCCTCGACGCGCAGCTCGACGCTGATCGGAGCCTGCTCGCGCGCCGAGCGTCCCAAGCACGTCGCCAGGCGCACGCCTTGAAAACCGCCGCGAGGCAAGGCCAGCTTGCCGGTAAAATCAGCCGGCAATGCGTAGTCGTCACCGCACTCGCGCAGCCACAGCACGTCGACGACGCTCTGATCGCTCGGCAGCTCGAGCGTCGCGAATAGACCGCCCGCCTCGCGGCTGCGCAGGTGGATGGTGCCACCCAACCGGCGCACGGCGTCTTCGGCCAAGTCCAGGCCCAGGCCGCGCCCCCGCAGCAGATCGGCGCGCGTGCTGGTGGTGAGCCCCGGCAGGAACAAGATCAGCAAGAGCTCGCTCTCCTGGCTGCGCTCGGCCTGCTCCTGAGTCATGATCCCGCGCTCGACGGCCAGCTTGCGCAGGCGTGCCGTGTCGACGCCCTGGCCGTCGTCCTCCACCACCACGCGCAGCCACTCGCCGAGCCTGGCCGCGGACAGCCGAATCACGCCGAATTCCGGCTTGCCGTCGCGCCGCCGTAGCTCGGGCGCCTCGATGCCGTGCGTCACGGCGTTCTTCGCCAGCTGGATCAGGGCATCGTAGAGGCGATCGGCCACGCGCCGATCGATGGGCAGCTCGCCGCCGAGCAGCTCGACGCGCACGCGCTTGCCCTCCTCGTCGGCGAAGCGCGAAATGGCGCGCGAAAGCCGCTCGAACAGCGCGCCCACCGCGGCACGTCGCAGCTCGAGCAGCGCGCCCCGCATCTCGCCCGACCGCCGCTCGACCACCTCGGCGCTACGCCGAAATGCCACCGAGCTGCGCTCGGCGTTGGCGGCGTTGGCGCGCAGCGTGGCCGAGGCCGCCTCGATGCGGGACAGCGCTTGTGCGTTTTGGCCGCTGTGACGCGTTGGCTCCAGCAAGCGCTGCGCTTCATGCAGCGCGCTCTGCACGGCGCGCAGGCGCATCGCGGTTTGACGCGCCAGATCGGCGCCGCGAACCAGCTCGTGGCCGACCATGCTGACGTGCTCGATGCGCTCGAAAAAGCGATCGACCTCGGCTGGCGCAACGCGTAACTGGCCCGCATCGTCGGCGCTGTCGGCCAGCGGCGGGCGGCTCACCGGCTGGCTCTGCTTGCGCGCGCTGCGGGGCGGGGCATCCGAGCTTCGCCGCAGCAACGGCGCGTCGCTCGACAGGAGCCGCAAGGTCGCGATGCCGCGCGCGCAGTCTTCCAGCAAGAGCGCGATCATCGGCCGGTGTCGCGCCAGCTCCACGACGGCAGCGCTGACGCTGGCTGAATCGCCGGGCACGCTGCGCAGGCGCGATTCTAGCCCGTGGCAGTACCAGGCCGTCACATCGTCGCCCACCGACGCGGCCGCGCCCTTCATGGCGTGCACGCTACGCTTGGCGACGGTCAGGCCTTCGCCCGCATCGCCCGTCGAAGACAGCACCGCGTCGAGCTCGCCCAATCGCTCGCGCATGCCCGCGTGGTACTCGGCGCGAAAGCGCTCGTCGATGCGGGACGGCGAAAGCCCCACGGGCGGCTCGGGAAAGCGCGTCGCGATCGCCGGCTCACCGCGCGCCAGGCGCGCCAGCGTGGTGCGCAGCAGCTCGCGCACCTGCTCCAGCGCACGCGGGTCACCCTCGCGGATGCGCGTTCCGTGCTGACTGACGACCAGCGCCAGATCGGGATAGCCGGCCAGCGCCAGCGAGCCCTTGAGTGAGTGCAGCGCCGCCCGCACGTCCATCAGCTCGCTCCCGTCGTCTAGGGCGCGCAAGCGTTTTTCCACTTCGCTCGCCAGCAGCGGATCCAGACTGCGCTTGTCTTGGGGACCGCCGCTGAATGGCTGGGTCACGTTTCGTCCGTGCGGCTCGGTTTGGCGAGAGCGGCCACCCGCTCACGCAGCTCTTGCGCCTGGGCTTGCGCACCGCGCGCGTCGAGCGCGGCCAGCGTCTCGAGCAGCTCGCCGGCTTCGCGCACGGCGCGGGCCGTCAAGGCGCCGAGCTCCGGATCCACTCCCAGCCGCTCGCGCAGCTCGTGCGCCAGCGTCGACAGCGCGCCGCTCTGAGTCTGCGTGCGCTCGGCCGAGCGCGTCACCTCGTTGGCTACGGCGCGGGCGGCGTCTGCCAGCGGCCCCAGTGCCAGCACCATCCGCTCACGCTCGCGCTCGAGCTCCGCGACGCGCGCTGCGTGATCGTCGAGCACGTCGGCGCTGCGGCCCAGGGCGCTGCGCACCTCTTCGGTCATGGCCATCAGTGCTTTGCCGGCCACCTCGCCCAGGCGAGCGCCTTCGAGCGCGGCGTTGAGCGTCGAAAGTCGCGCACGCTCCAGGGTGTCGCGCAGCTCCTGCACGCCTGCTCGCAAGTCGCGGCCGCGCAGCGCGAGCCGCTCGCCGCCTTCCAGCAGACCTTCGATCTCGGTGGCCTGGCGGGCCGCCTGCGCCTGCGCCCGCTCACCCGCCTGCTCGGCATCGGCGCAGGCGTGCAGCGCGCTCGCCAGGCTCTCCGCCAGCTGCTGCCGCTCCTCGCCGTCGAGTCGGATCATGCTTCCACCTCGGGCTGCTGTTGATCGGCGCCGCGTGCCGATAGCCGCACCACCTCGCCCACGTCGAGCGCCGCGACGCGCTGACCCTGAAAGGACACGCCGCTGCCGTCGGTCTCGAAGATGCCGACCGATTCGGGCTCGGCGCCGAGCAAGCCCACCAGCTCGCCACCGACCTCGCACACCGCGAGCGTGCTGCCGCGCTGCCCGACGACGATCACGGCCAGCACCTGACCATCGACCAGCGCCATGGTCAGCCCCGTGCCGGAGACGTCGGATAGCGGCGGCCGAGGTACGAAGCGCCGCACCGATTGCGCCGAGAGGAAGCGCAGCTCGCCGTTCAGTCGCACGACCACTCCCGCGCGACTCAGGGGTAGGGCAGGACTGGCGGCGAGCATCACGTGGTTCTAATCCTTCGCTCAGTTTGCTGGCTCGTCGAGTCCATTTTCGACTGTCGGGTTCGAGTTGCGAGCAGGTTCTCAGGTAGGCTGTCGCGACTTCACCGTGCTTGGCCGCAGCGGTGGCCCGGCCTCGCCGGTTAGCTTTCGTAGGTCGTTTCCACTCT
>DATDEV010000141.1:0-10887 GCA_036522995.1 Polyangiaceae bacterium | reverse complement strand
TCACCCAGCCTTGCACCATCGCGATGCCGGCGGCGTTGAGCGTCACGGTCTTGCTGCCGGCGCTCGAGCCCGTGATGCTGCCGACGACGGCGCCGCGGTCAGTCGAGCCGAGGGCGCCGGCCGTGGCCCAGTTGACGCTGCTGGTGGCCCGGTTCCAGGTAGCTTCGCCCTCGTTCCAGGCGCGCGACACCGAATACAAGCTGTAAGCGTTTGAGGAGGGGTCGACCACGCGCACTGTGATGCTGGCCGACGTGATGATGGCGTCGCTCGGCACGCCCGTGAGCGCCCAGCGCAGCAGGCAGGATTTGTCGACACCGCTGCCGTCGTCGCCGTCGATCTCGCAAGTGGTGGCGGCGCCGTAGTTGGTGGTGGCGGCGGCCTGGCGCAGCGTGGCGTCGGTCGAGCCGGTGTACGAGCTGGCGCCTTGCTGGAAGGTCTGCGTGACCGTCAGGGCCTCCTGCATCGAGGCCAGGTCTTCTTCGGTCGCGAATTCGCTGCAGGCGACCAGCGGCAGTGCCGGCACCCCTAGACAAAACAATCCCGTGAGCCATCGTTGCGAAAGCTTGCGCATGCGTTCCTCCTATCGGGTCGCGCGGCGCGACCCGTTCGATGCGGTCGAACCTTAGGCGGAATGGAAGGGCGTGGGGTGGCGGGTGCGTAACGCTTTAGCGATCGCGCTTCTTGGCGTGCTGCTTGGCTTCTTGCTTGGAAGGCAGGGGTTTCTTGTCACGCTCGCTGTGCGCGTGCTCGATCGGCGCCTCGGATTCGTCACGCTCGTCATCGTCGCTGTCGTCGATGGTGAGCTTGACGCCGTGGGAGAGCTTGGTGGCGGAGCGGGCCAGGGTGCGGAAGCGCGTGTAGAGGTGGTCGACCTCGTGATCGGTCAGGTCTTCGACGTCGATCAGGCGGTTGCTGGCGCCTTCGACGGCAGCGATCAGCTCGTTGAGCTTGAGCTGCAGCGCGCGCATGTCCTTGTTTTGCGCGTGCTGGATCACGAACACCATCAGGAAGGTGACGATGGTGGTGCCGGTGTTGATGACGAGCTGCCAGGTCTCGGAGAAGCCGAATACCGGGCCTGTCGCGGCCCAGATCACGATCACGAGCAGGGCTGCCGAGAAGGTCCAGAAGCTGCCAGCCGCCTGGCTGGTCTTGCCGGCGATCTTGGCGAACAGCTCTTCGACGGCGGACGCGTCCTTCATGCGCGGCATCTTGGCGCAGCCGCGCGCGCGTGTCAGGCCGGCGCTATTATGGCGGCGAGACCGGGCCTGCGGTGCCGGGAACAGGCTCGGCCTTGAGCGCGGCGATGATCAAGCGCTGGATGTCGGCCAGGCGATTGGCAGTGAGCGCGCCGCCTGCCGCGTCGCGCAGCGTGAAGCGATCGCTGGCCACGCCCTGATCGGTGCGCACCTCGGAAGCCACCACCTCGAGCCCTTGCTGCAAGAACGACAGCGTGATCGCGAGCAACAGGCCCGGGCGATCCGGCGTCACGATGTTGAGGATGACCTCGCCGCGGCGCCGGCCGCGCGTGTCGTAGAACACGCGCGGCCGCACCGGCAATTCCGGCGCCACGCGCGTGAGCTCCTGCACCGCCAGCTTGCGCGCCTGCTTCTCTTCCCCCACCAGCTCGTCGAGCATGCGGCTCACGCTTTGAATCTCCACCGCGTCGATCTGCTGCGGCAGCATCGAGGGGCGCGCGCGCTTGAGCCAGAAGAAGTCGACCGCCTCCACGCCGCTTTCGCGCTCGCGGCAGAAAATCTGCGCTGAGGTGACGTCGAGGTGATGCGAGACGAAGGCGGCGCTCACCAGCGACAGCAGGCCCGGCACGTCGTCGGCGACCACGCAGACGATGACCGTGCCGCCCGGCAGCTCGCGCCACACGGCAGCATGGGCTCGGCGCGTGCCGCGCTCGCGGATGATGGCAGCGTGAGCGACGATGTCTCGCCGCTCGAAAATCTGCGGGTACGCAGACGGCATGGATGCCACCAAATCCTGAACGGGATCGGGGGCCGTAAGCGGACTGGACGACGGAACCATGGGCAGTATTGAACCTTTGACTGAGCCGTGTGTTCGGACAGTGTCGCGCGCATATCATCGTAGAAACAGAGCGCGCGGTGGCGGATGTGCGCGGAGGTGGTCCGATGAGGGGCGGACCATTACTCAATCAGACAGGACGACTGGGTAGTCTGGTCAGCGAGCGCAGCGCGCCGACTGCGCAAATGGCCATGATCGGCATGGTCGTGAACGCCAGCGCCACGAACGGACCGAGCGCGCCTGCTGCAAAGGGCAGCTGCTGCCCCACCAGCAGCTGACCGGCGAGACCCGAGAGCGGGCCGATGCCGATGCCGATGCCGATCAGGCTCTCGTGCGCGCCGCCGGCGTCGACCGAGGCGTTCTCGGCCAGCAGCGCGTAGTAGAGGGCGGCTGTATAAGCGAAGCCCGCGGCCAGGCCGAAGATCAGCTCGCCCAGGATCAGCAGCGGCAGCGAATCACCCAGAAGGATTAGCAAGAAGCCGAGCGGCAGCGCGGCCATGGTCAGCCACATCGGCAGCCGCCCCCCGTGCCAGCCCGCCCAGGCGCCGAACAGCCCGAACGCCACCACCCGCACCGCGTCGAGCACGCTGGCGACGGGCGCCGCCTGGGCGACCGAGAGCCCGAGTCGCTCGAGCAGCGACGGCATGAGCGGCGCCAGCACGTAGAGCAGCGCGTAGCTGCCCATCATTGACCAGCGGGCCGAGCCGAGTAAACCGCGCAGCTTCACCAGCTCGCCGGCGGCGGGGCGCTCGGGGTGGCTGTGCTCGAGATGCAGGGGCGCCTGGGGCAGGCGCAGCGCGATGACGATGCCGAGCACGTTGAGCAGCGCCGGGCACCAGAAGAACAGCGACGGCACGCCGGTGCTGAGGATGAGGCCGGTGCAGCCGATGGCCGCAAAGCCAGCGATGGCCCAGGTCACGTTGTAGCGCCCGAGCACCTTGAGCAGCCGCTTCGGCGACAGCCCGGCGCTCACGTAGCTTTCGACGATCGGCCACTTCATGCCCTGGATGACCGCCGTGCCGAGCACGGCGATGACGAGCGTTATCGGACCGGCAAACAGCGCCATCACCACGTGCAGCGCCAGCAGGCCGAAGAGGCAGCCGAACAGTAGCCGCCGCTCCCCCCAGCGCCGCGCCGCGCCGTGACTCACGAACGCGCCCACCACGTACACGGCGCCGAAGCCGAACGCGAGCCACAGGTTTTGGCTCTGGCCGAAGCCGAGCTGCTCGTGGGTATAGAAGTAGAGGCCGCGCTGAATCAGCGTGGCAGCGATACTCTCCAGAAAGGTAAGGGCGAACAGCGCAACCAGCATGGAACTCTTCACTCACTCAGCGGCCGCGCCAGCCAGGGCTTGCGTCGCATCTGACTCCAAAACAGCGGACAGCCCGATGCGGTGAGCAGCGCCACCAGCAAGAACACCACGCGGTAACCATACTGCTCGGCGACATGGCCCAGGCCCGCTGTCACCAGCAGGATGCCCAAGTTGAAGGCGGCGTTGAAGTAAGCCGAGATGCTGCCGCGCTGGCCGCGCTCGGCGCCCTCGAGCGCGAGCGCATTGAGCGCGGGGTAAAAGACGCCGTGCGCCAGGCCGAACGCCAGCCCTAGCGGCGCTAGCCAGCCGCGCTCGAGCCCCGCAGCGCAGGCCACCACCAGCGCGTAAAAGGCCAGCGCCCAGCCGCCGACGCGCGCCCGCCCGGCGCGATCGGCGAGCCTGCCGAACGCGACCCGCACCACCAGCGCCATGGCCGTGTAGCCGGCAAAAAGCGGGCTGACCTGCGTGTCGCCGAGCGAGAGCGCGAAGGGCTGCGTGAAGGTGAACATCACGCCGAAAGCGGCGCCGCCGGCCAGCGCTGCCCACAGCACCGGCAGCTTGCCGGAGAGCGCTGCGAAGGGGCCCGGGTGCGCGGCGAGCGAGCTCGCGCTCTGTCCCTGGCTCGGGCGCGCCGGCTCGCGCAGAAAGCAGGCCAGCACCACCGCCAGCGCGCCGACTGCGGCGGCGGTGACGAACACGGCGCGCCAACCGAAGTCGTGCGCGATGCGCTCGGCGATCAGCGTCGCGACCGCATTCATCATCAGCGCCGCTGCGCCGAACACGCCCAGCGCCTGACCGAGGCGCGAGGGCGGCGCCAGATCGGCGACCAGCGTTCCGGCGGCGACGTAAAACAGCGTGTAGGCGAGGCCCTGCACGGCGCGCGCGCCGTAGAGGTACGGGCCGAGCTCGGTCACTCCCACGAAGGCGAGCGAGCTAGCGACGCCCAGCAGCGTGCCGAGGATGACCAGCGGGCGCCGCGAGCCGCGATCGAGCAGCCAACCACTGAGCGGCGACGCCAGCACGGCGGTCATGACTGCCAGCGCTCCCACCGTCCCGACCTGGCGCGGCCCGCCGCCGAGCTCGGTCACCACGAACTTGGGCAGCAGAAAGAAGCTCGAAAAGGCGTAACCGAAGCCGAGCTGCACGGCCAGCACCAGCCCGAAATTCCTCGTGAATAAGGGAGGTTCTGCTGACTGCTCAGGGGGCGTGGAGGTCATGGGCTTGCGATCTGCCCGCCTCCGCCTTGGGTCCGAGAAGCTCACCCTCTCGACCTTTCGGCGGGGAGGGCGCTGGGGTGTGCTGCTTCAGCTCACGTGCAAAGCGCTCTCGCCGACCGGGCTAACCGGGCGATTGGCCCAAATGGCCTGGGCGAGAAAGCAATGCTTCGACATCGGACACAGGATGCTTAGCGCAGCACAACGAGATCGTCAATCGGGCGGCGCGCACTATTCGGCGCTATTACTCGGCCGCGATCAGCCCCTGCCGCATCATCGACACCAGCAGGCGCAAGGTCTTCTGGCGCGGCAGTGGTGACAGATCGATGGCCTCGTCCAGCGTCACGCCACCGTCGACGCGCGACAGCAGGAAGGCTTGCTCGGGCGAGACCCGGAGCTTCTTGTTCGAGGTCGGTGACAGCACCACCATCCGCTGCGAGAGCGAGCCGAGGCGCGCCTCGAAGATGGCGTTGAGCAGCGTGCGTGAGCCGTCGACGCGCGCCTGCGCTTCGGGCGTGTTCAGCGCGTCAGCCACATTCAAGGCCGTTTCGGCGTTGTTCACCGCCAGCTCGATGTCGCCCATGCCATGCGCCTGACGCGCTTGCTCGAGCGCTCGGTGCAGGTTGCCGGGGCTGAAGTTGTTGAGCAGGGTGGGCGCGGAGGTGGTGCTCGGAGTCGTGACGCGCAGCCCCGTATCGTAGCTATCGGAAGGCGTGCGCTGCGGGCCGACACTGGAGTAGGCCGACGCGCTGGGCGCGCTGACGGGCGAGCTGATCGGAGGGGTTGCCGGCACGGTCATGGCATGCGCCAGGGCGTGGCGCGGCGGCGTGACCGACGTGCCACTGGCGCGGAGCAGCGCGATGGCGAAGTCCGAGGTGCTCGGAAAGCGCTGCTCAGGGTCTTTGGCGAGCGCCCGCCGCAGGACGACGCTGACGCCGGTCGGCACGTGCGGGGCGAGCTGCTCGAGCGGGGGAGCCTCGGTGCCGATGACCTGGCGCAAGATGTCCATCACGTCGTTGCCCGCGAACGGGGTGCGACCAGCGAGCATCTCGAAGGTGATGACGGCCAGCGCGTACTGGTCGCCGCGGTGGTCGACCTGAGCCGTTTTTCCGAGCGCCTGCTCGGGCGCCATGTAGTCCGGCGTCCCCAGGATGTCGTACTCGCCCGTGAGGCCTTTTCCGCCACCAGCACGCTTACTGATTCCGAAGTCCAGCAGCTTCACCAGGATGCCCCCGTCGGGTACCTGGGTCAGAAAAATGTTGGCCGGTTTCAGATCGCGATGAACGATGTTGGCGGCATGCGCCGCAGCGAGGCCGGCCGATGCCTGGTACGCGATGGCCATCGCGTCGGGGATCGGCAGGCAGGTATCCCGCTCCAGGCGTGAGGCCAGGCTCTCGCCGCTGAGCAGCTCCATCACCAGGTAGGGCTCGCCCGCCTCGGTCGTGTCGAAATCGGAGACCTGCACCACGTGCGGGTGCTGCAGCTGCGAGATGATCTCGGCTTCGCGGTTGAACCGCGCCAGCGCATGAGCGTCCTTGGCCAGGTGCTGGGCCAGCACCTTCACGGCCAGCCGGCGGCGCAAGCGCACGTGCTCGGCCTCGAACACCATGCCCATGCCGCCCTGGTCGAGGGTCCGAAGGATCCGATACGTACCTCGGATGGTCGTCCCCAGCAGCGGATGCGAAGCGGGAGCGCTGTCGTCGTGGGGTAGCGGTACGGAAGCCATGGCGGCGGGAAAGTGCTGACGATAACGCTGACGTTCGGTGACGTCGAGCATACGGCGTCGGCTCTGGCGGAACGGCTGGAATTGTTACTACGGGCCGGGTAGGGGCGCACACGGGCGCACACTCGCAGGAGTGGCGTGAATCGGGTCATTCGCGCTTGATTGGGCCCCCGGCTTCCGTTTGGCCTAGAAAGTGAGGGGTCTTGGCTCGCCGTCTGTTTTCGACCGTCGCGCTGCTGCTTTGCGGCGGTCTCGTTGACGGTTGGGGCCCCAGCCCCAACCTAGCGTGCGCTGAGAGCTCGCGGCCCCCCAGCGCCAAGCCCGCGCCAGCGCTCCCATCAGCGACCGCGTCACCCCCACCAGTGGCGGCGTCTTCGCCGGCGAGCGCGGCGGCGGTGTTTGCTTCGGCGGCTGGTTGCTCGGCCGAGCTGGGGCGCGCCAGTCGACTGCAACGCCGCGCTGGCGTGGCCCGCTTCGCGAGCTGGAACCTGCACTGGTTTCCCGATGGCAAGCCGGGCAAGAGCGAGCCAGGTGCTGGCGCCGACTTGCTCTGGCTGGCCTGCGCCCTGTGGTGGCTCGACGCCGATGTGGTCGCGCTCCAGGAGATGAAGCAGACGCCGGCCGCCGTGACCGCGGCCGAGCGCCTCGTGAGCGAGCTCAACCGTCTTTCGGGAAGTCACTACGAGCTGCGTCTCGACGACTGCGGCAAGCGCGTGCCGCAACACGTGGGGCTGCTCTGGAATGCAGCACGCGTCCGAGCGAGCGACGTCGCCACAGTGGCCGCCCTCAATCCCTCGGGCGAGCCGTGCGCTCACCAGTGGCGGCCGGGGCTCGGCGCGCGGCTGCGCTTTCCGGGCGGGCTCGACCTCGAGGTCATCTCGGCGCACTTCAAGAGCATGGCCGACCAGCGCAGCCTGGAGCTGAGGCGCACGTCGTTCGCGGCGCTCGGTCCGCTGCTCGCTGCGACTACCCAGCGCACCGCTGACGGCGATCTACTGCTGCTCGGCGACCTGAACACCATGGGCTGCGACAGCTGCTCACCGCCCGTCTCGGCGGGCGACGAGCTGGCCCGGGTCGAGCAGCTGCTGGGCGCAGGCGCGCTGCGAGTAGTGCCGGCGGACGCGCCGGGCAGCCACTTCCACGACGGCCGCGCCACACTGCTCGATCACGCGCTGGCAGCACGCGGCATGCTCGAGCTCGACCGCTCCACGCGCACGCGCGTGCTCGGAGCCTGCGCCGCGGGCGCACCGCCCAGCGCCAACCGCCGCGCCGCCAAACAAGCCCGCCGCCGCCTCAGCGACCATTGCCCGATCGTGCTGGATCTCCACGACCGCGATCTGGACTAGCTTCGCGGCATGGCCAAGGGCTACTGGTTGGTGAAGAGTGAGCCTTCCGTTTATCCGTGGGAGCAGCTCGTCAAGGACAAGCGCACCACGTGGGATGGCGTTCGCAGCTTCGAGGCGCGCAACAACTTGCGCGCGATGAAGAAGGGCGATCTGGTGCTCTTCTATCACTCCAACGAAGGCAAGCAGGTCGTGGGACTTGCCACGGTGTCGGCCGAAGCCACGCCCGAAAAGACCAAGGACGACGGCGATTGGTCGGTGGTCGAGCTTTCGGCCAAGAAGACGCTGGCTCGACCGGTGACGCTGGCGCAGATCAAGGGCGAGAAGCAGCTGGCGAGCTTCGGCCTGGTGAAGAAGAGCCGGCTGTCGGTCACCCCCGCGAGCGAAGCCGAGTTCGAGCTCATCCTCGCCATGTCCGGCACCAAGCCGTAGCGGCGCCAAGCGACGAGGCGCCCGCTCAGTCCGCGGACTTGGCTTCGCGCGCGTCGCCGAGCTCGATCAGGGTGGCCAGCGCTTCGATCTCGCGCTTGGTGGCGATTTCGCGTTGGCGCAGGGCTTTGAGCTCCGACTCCAGGCGCCGTAGCTCGCCCTCTACCTCACGCAGGCTGTCCTTCAGGCGATCACGTTCGGACTTGAGCGAGTTGAGGTCGATGGCCACTTCGGTTCCTCCGGAAAGTAGCCTCGTAGCAGACAGCCTCCATCCAAGTAAAGCCGGTCTCTCGGCCCGGGGCTTAGCCCTGGGAGGAGACGCGGTTTCGGCCGGCTTGTTTCGAGAGATAGAGCCTGCGGTCGGCGATGCCGATGAGCTCGTCGGCGCTGGGCGCGGGGCAGCAGGCCAGCGCCGCGCAGCCGGCGCTCAGGGTCACCCCGATGCGCTGACCCTCGTGCTCGACGACCTCGCTGGCCACTGCCTGCCGCAGTCGCTCGGCGAGGCGAGCGGCGCCGGTGAGCGATATGCCGCGCAGCACCACCGCGAACTCTTCGCCGCCGAAGCGAGCGAAGACGTCTTCGGTGCGCAGCGCGCGCACGCAGGCTTCCGAAGCGCGCTTGAGCACCGCATCACCCGCGGGGTGACCGTAGCTATCGTTCACGTTCTTGAAATGATCCAGGTCGAGGATCAAGAGCGATACGTGCGAGCGGTGGCGGAGGGCATACGCGACCTCGGAGCGCAGTCGCTCCTCGAAGTGCAGACGGTTGTAGGCGCCAGTCAAGGCGTCGCGCGTGCTCGACTCGTACAGCTTGCGCAGCAGTCGCTCCTCGCGCACGTCGGTGAGCGAGAAGCGGAAGCTGACGCGCGGCCCGAACTGCACCCAGCAGTCGTGGTCGAGCTTCGCGCGCGTGATGCGCTTGCCGGCGACGAAGGTGCCGTTGCGTGAGCCGAGGTCCTCGACGAAGTACTCGTCGCCGATGCGACTGATGCGCGCGTGCGAGCGGCTGATGCTGTCGTCGTCGACGCGCAGCTCGTTGGTGGTGTGGCGGCCGACGGTGAACGGAAAGCGTTCCACGCCTACGATCAAGCCCGCCTGGATGCCGTCCATGCGCAATAGCACTGCGCGATCGACCGCCGACGGCAGGCTGATCGGGCTGGTGTCGCTGCGCACCGAGACGTCCATCGTGTTCGCCTCGGGCAGGAATCCGTCATGCAGCGAGGCCCGGCCGGCGGGCGCTTCGCTCCTGGCTGCGCTCACCATGTCACCCCCGGGAACGCGGGGCCCGGCTTGGCGAACAGGAAGCCTTGCAATAGGTCGCAGCCCAGATCGACCAGGCAGTCGCGCTCTTCGGTCGTCTCCACGCCTTCGGCGACCACGATCATGCCCATGTCCTTCGACAGCGCGGTCATCGAGCGGACGACCTTCTGCTTGGTCGAGGTCACGTGGATGTCGCGCACCAGCGACATGTCGAGCTTGACGATCTCCGGTTCGAGCAGCGTGAAGCTCGATAGGCCGTTGTAGCCTGCGCCCAGATCGTCGACGGCGATGCGAAAGCCCATCTCGCGGAGCGCCGCGACGCGGCGCCGGGCGTCCTTGACCTCGTCGAGCGACGAGCGCTCGGTGATCTCGAGCACCACGCGACTGGCGATTTTCGACAGCGGCGATTCGGGATCGCTCAGCGCCGGGTCGGTCAGGTCAGTCACCTGCAGGTTCACGAACAGCGAGAAATCCTGCCCGGCGGGGATCGGTTCGGCCGCCAGCGAGCGGATCGAGCGGCCCAGGGCTTCCAGGCGGCCGAGCCGTATGGCGGCGTCGATCAGGGCGCAGGGGCGCGGCAGGCTCTGCTCCTCGCTGCGCAGCAGCGCTTCGTAGCCGAACACCGTGCGTGCGCGCACGTCTACGATCGGGTGGTAGGCGATCCACATCGAGGCTACCGCTCGCTCGTAGCTCGCCTCGACACCAGCGCGGTCGGAGCCCAGCCCACCCGGATGACCGAGCAGCTCGGCCGCCTGCTGCTTGACGCGAGCCATGCGATGCAGACGCACCGCCTTCTGCACCAGCTGATCGAGCGCCTCCGGATCGACCGGCTTGGTCAGGTAGTGAAACGCACCGTACTCGAGCGCCTGCACGGCGGTGCTCACCGCGGGCGCTCCGGTCATGAGCACCACCGGCACGTGCAGGTCGTGCTGGCGGATCTCCTTGAGCAGCTGGATACCGTCCATGCCCGGCATCACGATGTCGCTCACCACGACGTCGAACGCGCGGCGGCTCAGGTGCTGCACGGCCTCGTCGCCGTTCTTGGCTTCGGTGACGCTGTAGCCCTGCTGCCTCAAGTTGCGGCACACCCCGCGTAGCAGCTCCGGTTCGTCGTCGACCAGGAGCACCCAGGCCTTCGTCGACTCGCCCTTGCGCTCGACCTCCGGGACCGGGGCAGCGGCTGCAGGTTGCGACCGACGTTTGTTGCTCGGGGGCGGGCTCGAAGGCGGCTGCGCCACACCCGTTGCCTCTGAGCCTGTCGAGGCTGGAGCGACCATTGCCTTGATCCCAACGGCGCGATCGCCGCCGCCTAAAGGCCTGGTCGATAGTGGCCTGAAATTACCGGGGAATTGGCTGGCCCTGGGGGCCCAGGCCCAGGGCCCTTACGGCTGGCGCAGCAGCTCGCCCCGCGCACCGACCCGAAATTCCTGCCGCAGGACCTGGCGGGCCGGGCCGCCGCCGCGGCGCAGGTAGTCGAGCGCGTCGCGGGCGACGTAGGGGGCGGGCCGCGATTCGATACGCTTGAGGCGCGCGCCCGGGCTCACGCACAGCAGGGTGCGGTTCTCCCACACTGTCC
>DATDEV010000140.1:0-7224 GCA_036522995.1 Polyangiaceae bacterium | reverse complement strand
CGACATGATCCAGACGCTCGGTTTCGATTTTCACGCGCGCCCGCACTTCCTGCTCTCCGGCGACGTGCACCACTACGAGCGCAGTCGCGAAAATCGTACCCTGCACGTGACGGCAGGCAGCGAGCGCGCGGCGCGCTGCGCGACGACAACCAGGCCGTGCAGCTCTCGGCAGCGATCCTGCTAGCGGTGCTGGGCGACGCTGCCGGGCACGAGCGGCTGATTGCGGTCGTGAACGAACGTCGCCGCATCAAGCACCCGGAGGACGAGGTGATCGCGGTCGAGCTGTGCGGCGAGCTGGGCTTGAGCCAGGCCACGCCCGGGCTCGAACGACGCGCTTTTGGCGTGCTCGGCGGTCGCACCCCCGTGTCGTGGCATGCACGCGTGGCGCTGGCGGAGCTGGGTCACGCCCGCGCTCGTTCAGCGATCATGCGGGGGCTCTCGGCCTGGTCACGCGACGCTCGCACGCTGGCCGTGGCGGCGGCCGGCCGTGCCCGGCTCGCCGAGGCGCGCGAGATCTTGCAGGGGATGGTGGGGTTTCCCGAGCGCGCCGAGCCCGAGGCGGTGAGCGAGGCGCTGACGTCCATCGAGCAGGCCGCGCGCGTCGACGGTAGTTGAGCCATGGCTGCCGACCCCCGTGTCGAGCTCTACCGCCACCTGCGCCGTGTGCGCTTGCTCGACGAGCGGCTGGTTCAGCTGCAACGCCAGGGCCGCGTCGGCTTTCATGGCTCGTGCGCGGGCCAAGAGGTGGCGCCAGTCGCCGCCGCGCTCGCCCTGCGCCCCGGCGACTGGATCTTCCCGGCGCTGCGCGAAAGCTACGCCATGCTCGTGCGCGGCTTCCCGCTAGAGCGCTACCTGGCGCAGGACTTTGCGACCAGCCTGGACGTGAGCAAGGGGCGTCAAATGCCCAGCCACCAGAGCTCACGCAGCGTGAACGTGGTGTCCTGGTCCAGCTGCATCGCCACGCAGCTGCCGCACGCGGTCGGCATGGCGCTGGCTGCGCGCATGCGCGGTCAGACCGACATCGCGCTGGCGTTTCTGGGTGATGGCGCCACCAGCCACCCCGACTTCCACGCGGCGCTGAACATGGCGGGCGTGCTGGCGGCGCCCTGCGTGTTCGTCTGCCAAAACAACCAGTTTGCGATCAGCGTGCCGGTCGAGCGCCAGTCGGGCAACCCGCTACTATTCCAGAAGGCGTGGGCCTACGGTATTCCGGGCGAGCGCATCGACGGCAACGACGCCGAGCTGGTGGTGGCAACGCTGCAGCAAGCCGCCGAGCGCGCCCGCTCGGGCGAGGGACCGAGCTTCATCGAGTGCCTCACCTACCGCGTGGGGCCCCACTCCTCGAGCGACGACCCGACGCGCTACCGCGACGAAGCCGTGACGAAGGCCTGGCAAGAGCGCGACCCGATCGCGCTCTTGCGCGACCGGCTTCTGGCAGCCGGCGCGCTGGATGACGCGCGCGACGCCGCGCTCACGCGTGAGCTGGTGGCGGAGCTGGACGCGGCGGTCGAGGCCGCTGCGGGCGCCGCGCCGCCTGCGGTCGGTTCGCTGTTCGACGACGTGTACGCTCGCCGCCCGCGTCACCTGCAAGAGCAGGCCGAGCAGCTCGCGCTGGTGATCGCAGCGCGCGAACCCAGCGCGTGAGCCGCAAGGCCGCGGCGCGGCCTCATTCCACCGAGAAGCGGTGCACCATCGTGTGCTTGTAGGTCACACCGGGCTTGAGGATCACCTCGTCCCGCCAGGCCGGCACGTTGATCGAGTTGGGGAACTTCTGCGTCTCCAAGCACAGGCCCGTGTACTGCTGGTAAACGACGCCGCCCTTGCCCTTGTTGCTGCCGTCCAGGAAATTCCCGGAGTAAAATTGCACGCCGGGTTGATCGGCGGACAGCTCGAGCACGCGGCCCGACTTCGGATCCTTCAGTCGCGCGACCTGCCGGAGCGCATGGGGCTCGCCCCGGACGATCCAGTTGTGGTCGAACCCAACCGGCTTGCCACCGGCCGCCTGCAGGTCCTTGCCAATCGGCTTGGCCAGCGTGAAGTCGAACGGCGTGCCTTTGACCGCCTTCACTTTACCGTCCGGCACCAGATCGCCGGGTGTGTACTGGTCGGCAAACAGAGTCAGCTCCTGGCCCGTGGTGGGTCCCGAGTCGTGGCCTCCGAGGTTCCAGTAGCTGTGGTGAGCCATATTCACGATCGTGGTCTTGTCGGTAGTGGCGGTCATCTCGACCCTGAGCTCGTTGGCGTCAGTCAGGGTGTAGACGTGGTGCACCGTGACGGTGCCGGGGTAGCCCTCGTCGCCGTCCTTGGACACGTAGGTCAGCTTCAGCGCCGGACCAGCCTCGGTCTCGAGCGCCTCGGCGTTCCAGACCACCTTGTCCCAACCGACGTTGCCCCCGTGAAGCGTGTTGGGTCCGTCGTTGGCGGCGAGCTTGTAGTTCTTACCTTCCAGCGAAAACTGCGCGTTCTTGATGCGATTGGCCACGCGCCCGATGACGGCTCCGAAGTAGGGCGTCGCCTTCACGTAGTCGTCGAGCTTGTCGTAGCCGAGCACGATGTCGGCCAGCTTGCCGGCCTTGTCGGGTACGTGAAACTCGGTGATGATCCCGCCGTAGTTGGTGATCTTGGCGACCAGGCCGTTTTTGTTTCGCAGCGTGTACAGCTTGACGGCCGCGCCGTTCACCGTGCCATACGGGGCCTCGCTGATCGCCGGAACCTTGACCTTGGCAGGCTCAGGGGCAGCCACGGCGGAAGGGGCGGGCGCGGCGGCCGGCGGCACCGAAGCTGCATCGGGAGCGGCGGGCTCGGCAAGCTGTGGGCCCGAGCAGGCGGGAAGGAGCATACCGAGCAAGGCTCCGAGCGGAGCGATGACGGCGGATGAACGAGCGCTTCGATTGGCCATGGCAAGGGCACAATCCCCTGGTCGCTGCGGGGCTACAAGCCGGGTTAGCCCCCCGGCGCTGCAAAAAGTCGTCAGTTACCAATTGCTGCAAGCTGCTATCGCGCACGGCATAATCGAGGCATGAGCCTCAGCGTGGACGTGCAGCACCAAGCGCAAATCGCCTCGAATCTGAGTGGGCTTGCGCACTACGACTCCTTTGCGAGCCACCGCGACGCATCGACGCATCTGATCTTGCAGAGCGGCTCGAGTGCAGGGCCGGGCCCACGTTTGTGTGTGCTGGGCGCTGGAAACGCCTTCGACCTGGATTTGTCGGCGCTGCTCGGCCGCTTCGCCGAGCTCCACCTGGTGGATATCGACCCGAGCGCGCTGGAGCGAGCCCGAGCGCGCGTCGCTCCCAGCGAGCGGGCGCGCGTGCTCAGCCACGCGCCGCTGGATCTGTCGGGCATGTTCGAGCACATCGAGCGCTGGGGGCGCATGCAGGTCACGCCCCGGGAGCTGGCGCTGGCGCCGGCGGCGGGGGCAGAGCGCATCGCGGCGGCCTTGCCGGGTCCGTTCGACGTCGTCGTCTCGACCTGCTTGCTCACCCAGCTGCAGCTGCAGCTGCTCGAGCTGCTGGGCGATCAGCATCGCCTGTTCGGAGCGCTGCGCCAGTTTCTCAGCCTCACGCATCTGCGTACCCTGGCCGCTCTGAGCCAGCCGCTCGGGCAGGCGCTGCTCATTACCGACCTGTGCGAGTCGGCGGTGTTCCCCGCCGGCCGCCCGCGCGATAGCGCCGATCTCGAGCCGCTGCTGCGCGAGCTGGTCCGGGTCGGTCATGTCATCCATTCGTCGCACCCCGAGCTGCTCACTCTCACCCTTCAGGATGATCCAGTGCTGGCGCGCAGCTTCACGAGCGTGAAGCAGAGCGCTCCCTGGTTGTGGCAAAACGGTCCCGAGCTGCGCTTTCTGGTCTACGGCTTGATCCTGCAGCGCGCCTAGGGCTCCCTCCAACCTGATCTACCCTAGCGACAACCTGCGAGAATTCACAGGGAGATCGGGAGTCGTGCGAGCGTGAATGGGGCGCAGCGCTGCTACGGCGCTCGCGTTGCCACTTCTCGAAACGTAACGGCCTCGCTACGTCGCGACGCGAGCGCCGTAGCGAATTGGCGCCCCCCCGCTGGTCCTCGCACGACTCCCGATCTCCCTATACTCCCTGTGAAAAAACCTGGCACTCGGAGAGCCTCCCGGGGCCCGCAAACCTGTGCTGTTCGGCCGGCTCACCAGCTGAGCTTGAGGGGGGCCGGCCCTTCAGCTATGCCCCGGACACCAAGATGGCTGAGACCGAATACGATGCGATTGTTCTGGGGGGTGGCCCTGGCGGCTACGTGTGCGCGATTCGGCTCGCGCAGCTCGGCCAGAAGACGCTCTGCGTCGAAGAAGAAGAGTACGGCGGCGTGTGCCTCAACTGGGGCTGCATTCCGTCCAAGGCGCTGATCGCCAACGCGCACTTCGTCGAAAAGTCCAAGCACATCGCCGACCACGGCATCGCCGTTTCGGGCGTGTCGGTCGACGTCGGCAAGATGCAGACGTGGAAGAACGGCATCATCAAGAAGCTCACCGGCGGCGTGCGCGGCTTGCTCAAGGCCAACGGCGCCACGGTCATGGACGGCCGCGGCAAGCTGGTCGAAAGGGATACGGTCGAGGTCACGCTCAAGGGCGGCGGCACCCAGCGCATCACGGCCAAGAAGGCGATCGTGATCGCCACCGGCTCGGCCACCATCCAGGTGCCGGGGTTCGAGTTCGACGGCAAGCGCATCATTGGTGCGCGCGAGGCCGTGAGCCTGCAGCAGGTCCCCAAGCGCCTGGTCGTGGTCGGCGGCGGCGTGATCGGCCTGGAGCTCGGCATGGTGTACCAGAGCTTCGGCTCCCAGCTCACCGTAGTGGAGATGACCAATACGCTGCTGCCCGGCATCGATCCCGACTGCGTGAAGGTGGTCGAGAAGAACCTGACCAAGCGCGGCGCCAGCGTGCTCAAGGGCGCGCGCGCCGAGAAGTACGAGACGCTGCCCGACGGCTCGGTCGCCGTGCACGTGTCGGTCGACGGCAAGTCGCAGAAGATCGAGTGCGACGTGGTGCTGGTGGCGGTGGGCATGAAACCCCGCTCCAAGGGCATCGGGCTCGAAGAAGCGGGCGTTAGCATCGACCAACGCGGCTTCGTTCCGACCAACGAGCTCTGCGAGACCAATGTCAAGGGCATCTATGCCATCGGTGACGTGAGCGGCGCGCCGATGCTGGCCCACAAGGCCAGCAAAGAGGGCGAGGTGTGCGCCGAGGTGATCGCCGGACATCACGCCGGCAAGGACTGGGTCACCGTGCCCGGCATCGTGTTCACCGATCCGGAAGTGGCGACGGTCGGCCTGACCGAGGCGCAAGCCAAGGAGCAAGGCTATGTCGCCAAGGTCGGTAAGTTCCCGTTCTCGGTGCTGGGGCGGGCCATGAGCATCGGCGAGACCGACGGCTTCGTCAAGATGGTCACCGACACCAAGAGCGGGCGCGTGCTCGGCATCCACATCGTGGGCCCCAACGCCAGCGATCTGATCAGTGAGGGAGCGCTGGCGCTGGAAACGGTGGCCACTGCCGAGGACATTGCGCTCACCATTCATCCGCATCCCACGCTGGGCGAATCGCTGATGGAGGCCGCCGCGGCTTCGGTTGGCAAAGCGATTCACATGATCAATCGCTGACTCGCGACGCTCGGAAACACTCGCCCCCCTCAGCTTACGCAGGCCTGCTTTCGGACTCTCGGGCCGCTGCGTGGTCGTCGGTACTGGTCTGCGTGCAGTTACAGCGCTAAGACGGGGGGGATGACGATGAGGTGGCCTCCGCTCGAGCCCGAGGCCGAGGCCCGCCCGGGCAGCGGTGACGTGGCGGCGGAGCCCACCCCGACGCCGCCCATCCAGCTCGGCGCGCTGGTCGCAGACAAGTACCGGGTCGATCGCGTGATCGGGTTCGGCGGCATGGGGGTGGTGTGCGCAGCCACGCACGTGGAGCTGGGGACGCCAGTTGCCATCAAGTTCGTCCGTCAAGAACGCGACTCGGACGAGCGCGCGGTTTCGCGAACGCTCACCGAGGCTCGCTCGGCGGCACAGCTGCTCAGCCAACATTCCTGTCGCGTGATGGATTGCGGGCGACTGCCGAGCGGTAGCCCCTACATCGTGATGGAATACCTGGTGGGGCGCGATTTGCGCTCGCTCTTGGAGACGCGCGGCCTACTGCCCATCGAGGAGGCAGTGTCGCTCGCGCTACAAGCGTGCGAGGCGCTCGCCGAGGCGCACGTCAAGGGCATCGTCCACCGCGACATCAAGCCCGAGAACTTGTTCCTGGCCGAGGGCCCGGGGGGCGCGCCGCTGCTCAAGGTGCTCGACTTCGGCATCTCCAAACAGCTCTCGCCGCTCATGGCGCCGAGCTCGTTCACCGACTCCGCCGAGCACATGGGCTCGCCCTTTCACATGTCGCCCGAGCAGATGACCGACCCTGCCGGCGTGGACTCGCGGACCGACATCTGGTCGCTGGGCGTGGCCCTCTACGAGCTTTTGACCGGACAGCTGCCGTTCGGTGGCCAAAGCGGCCCGCAGCTGTGCGCCAACGTGATGACAGCGCCGCCCATCCCTCCGCAAGCCCACTGCGCCGAGATCCCGGACGGGCTGGCGCGCGTGATCCTGCGCTGCCTGGAGAAGGATCGCGAGCTGCGCTATCGCGACGTGGGCGAGCTCGGTATGGCATTGCGCGAGTTCGGCGGCCCCGCGGCGGCCATCGCGGTAGCGCGCGTGGAGCGCATTTTCGGCCGCACCGAGCCGCCAGCGGCAGCGTTCGCGGCCGACCTGCCCGACGCTGTCGAAGCGTCGCCCAGCTCGCAGGCGATCGACTCGATCCCGGGCGTTCCGCGGCGCGGTTTCGGGCTGCGCGTGAGCGTGACGCTGGTGCTGCTGCTCGCGAGCGGCCTTTGCGTTTACGCGGCGCGCCGTGCTTGGGTGTCGCCGCCCATTGACGAGCACGAGCACGAGCACGAGCCCGCCCTGCCGGCAGCGGCGCCTTTGCCCGAGCCGGTGCCCACGCCGAGTGCGCTCGCGCCGGAGCCCGTGCTGCCGAGCCCGAGCGCTGCGCGACCAGTCGCTGCCGCCAAGCGTCCGCGACAACCGGCGTCGGGAGCCCCCGGCCGTCAACGCGCTATTGCCCCGCCCCTCGCCACCAAGGCGACCCCTGCGCCAGCGCCTGACGGCGCCACGGTCACGCCTGAGGACCCCCTGAGTGCGCCCCAAGCTCCCCCGAGCTCGCCCGAGCCGGCG
>DATDEV010000139.1:0-5309 GCA_036522995.1 Polyangiaceae bacterium | reverse complement strand
GATCGCGCGCCACATCGAGCACGTCGTGAACGTGGCCGGCGAAGATCACGTCTCGCTCGGCAGCGACTGGGACGGCTCGATCGTCACCCCTCGCGACATGCCCAGCTGCCTCGAGCTACCGCGACTCACCGCCGCGCTACTGGCTCGCGGCTTTGGCGAGCAGCGCATCCGCAAGGTACTCGGCCTCAACTTCCTGCGCGTCGTCGAAAGCGTGCGCGGCTGAGCTTCGACACCTCCCAACCTCGCACGCGGGCCGGATTTGCTCGGTGCGCTGACGAGGGCGACGGCTGAACGCACGTCGCCCTCGCCGGGCAACAGTCAGCTACTCGCGAGCAGGAACCGACCGGATTTCAATCACTGGCATGCGGACAAGCAAGTGGCGACGTTGTTGAGTGTGAGATCGTTGAAGAAAGCTTTCAACTCCTCGCAGCTCGCAGCATTGACGCACTTGGCGCCGCACTCGCCCTGTTCGCTGCACTCCTCCACGTCCTCGTCGCTCGGCTTGTCATCGCCAGCGATGCCGCATTCATCGAACTTGTCGGCCGCGTCCTCGCACTCGCTGCTGCTGCAACCGGCGACTGCCAGAGCTAGACCCATCACCACGGAAAGAATTACCTTCATACGTTACTCCCGATCGCCTCCCAATAGGGCGATTCAACCGACAACCATCCTCGATGGCACGGCCCGGTGTCAACATGTTGGCCGCGATCGCTCGGTTACTGCGCGCTCAGCCTAGGCGAGCGAGGCGGCTCACTTCACGGGGCAGGCGGCCATGCACGTGGAAAAGCTGTTCTCCTCACCATCTTTCCAGCCCTTGATGTCCGCGCAGCTCCCGGCGTTCACGCACTTGGAGCTGCACTCGTCCTTCTTGTTGCACTCGTTGGTTTCGTCGTCGTCGGGCGTGCTCTCCCCGAGATCGAAGCCGCATTCGTCGAGCCTGTCGGCAGCATCCTCACACTCGTTGTTGCCGCAACCCACGACGCCCAGGCCCAGGGCCATCACCACAGCCAGAATTGTCCTCATTCGATACTCCGAATCGCAGCCCGCTTGGGGCGAGTCGACTGTCTTCGCAGCATGGTCCAGTGTCAACCCAGGTTGGTCGCACGCATAGTCCTCGTATTCCGCCTCGTTCGTGACGATGGGAGGCCGCCCTTGCCCCGTTCGGGCGACCACCCACGCCCCTCGATGAGCGCGCGGTTCGGGTCGAATCCCTGCAAATAACTGGGCTTCGGGCGCGGCCAGAGCCGGAACGCGTTGTGGTTCGGGGCGAGGGCGCATAGGGTGCGCGCCCATGAGCGACCGAAAAGATGACGGCGAGCGTAAAGACGCCGACGTCGAAGAGCCGGCGGCATCCGCCAGCGACGCGAAACCGAAGGCTTCCGAGCGACCCGCAAAGCCTGTCGACGAGGACGAGGACGAGGACGAAGACGAGGACGAAGAGCAGCGCAGCGAAGCGCCCGCCGAAGCCAAGCGGGCCGTTGCCGGTGGCTCGCAGGCGCGCAATCGCTCGCGCAAGAGCGCGCGCAAGGCGTCGGTTCCTCCGCCCGTCAGCCCTGCCTCCCGCATCGTGCCGTTCGCGTTGCTCGCACTGCTGGTCGGCGCGGCCGGCGGCTGGTTCGGTCACGACGCCCAGGCCAAGGCCAAGATCAAGGCCGAGTCCGCAGCGGCCCCCGTCGGCAGCAGCGGTGCGCCCACCGGCCCGTGTGGCGCCTGGCAAGGCAGGATCTGCGCCGGTGCCGGCGAAAAGTCGGAAGCTTGCCGCAACGCCAAGGGTGCCGTGGAGCTGCTCACGCCGGGCAGCTGCGAGACCGCGATCAGCGTGCTGCCCGCTACCCTGAGCAAGCTCAAAGCGGCGCGCGCTGGTTGCGACAAGCTCGCGAGCAAGCTTTGCGCGGACCTGCCACCTGGCTCTCAGGGCTGCAAGCTGGTCCAGGAACAGACGCCGAGCTTCCCTACCAAGCGTTGCGACGAGCTGATGGAGCACTACGACGAGGTCATCGCCGAGCTGCGCCGCATGGATCAGCAGGCTCCCCCGCCCGGCATGGGCGGACCCGGCATGGGCGCGCCTCCCGGCATGGCTCCGCCCGGCGCTGCGCCGCCTGGTGCGCACGAGCCGCACTGAGCGGCTCTGCCGAGCATCCGTGATCGGGCACGGTCACGGTCACGTTTACGGGTGAGAGGGTGAGACCCGAAGCCGGCACGGAGGCTTCTGCGAGGGGGGCTGCGGTGTGGCAGCCCCTCCCGCGTAGCGCGCCTACCGCTCAGACGGCTTCGGCCGATTCCTGCTCTTCGGCCTCGAGCTCGTCATCGCCGTCGAACTCGTCTTCGTCCTCGTCCTCGTCCTCGTCGACGACGACGGCAGCCACGACCTTGGCCTTGGCCTTGGGTTTGCCGGCGAGCTCGTCCTTACCGAGCTGCGGCAGTCGGCGCTTGCCGACCGGACCTTCCTCGACGTAGTCGCGCAGGGCATACATGTCCGACAGCGCCTCGAGCTTGGCCAGCGCCTTGACTTCGACTTGGCGAATGCGTTCACGCGTCAGGTTCATGATGGCTCCCACGTCTTCCAGCGTCGTGCCGTGCTTGTCGGCGACATCGAGCGCGCAGGATTCGCCGAGGTCCCACACCTCGAGATCCGGAAAGTTGAGCTTGATCGCACCGGTGCGCGGCGACACGTCGATGAACAGGTGATGCTTGCAGGACACGAACGGACAAGGCCGCGGTCCCTCGGCGCATTCGGCGCGCGTGCGCGGCCGCCAGTAGTCGGTCTCCGGAAACAGCAGGCGGCCGATTTCGAGCTCGCGCTTGGTCATGCGCTTGACGCTGATGGTGCGCGCACGAACGTCACGTTTGCGCCGAGAACGACGCTGTTCGCGGGTGATCGCGGGCTCGAGAGCCAGGGCGCCCTCCAGCTCGAGCGCGGGCTCTGCGCTGGCTTCGGTTTCGATTCCGATTTCGAGCTCGTTTTCGTTCATGACCATATCTCCGCGTCCGTCCGCCTGCGGACGCACGTATCCCTATCGATTTGTCTCGCCGCGCCCGTGTCGCCGTGTCGCCGATCGCCGAGCGCCTGCCCGAGCCAGCCCTTAGCCAGCCGAAGCCGAGGAGACGCTGTCCAACCTGGATCGAGAAGTGAGCTTGCTTTCGATGGCCGTCAGCCGAGCCATCAGTTCTTTGCTGAGGCTGCGGGCGTCGCCCACGTCTCGCTGTACGGCGGACGTGACGCGCTCCGCCTTACGCTCTCTGAGAACCCCATCGAGCTTCTTGAAGATGCGCGCGAGCATGGACTCTAGCTGTTCCACCTCGCTGCGAATGAACAGGAACTCGCGCTGGATTTGTTCGATCGTGTAGCTCTCGCCCATCATCTGCTTGATGTGCAGGATCTGGCGAACCACACTGACCGGATAGATGCCCTGTGAGCCCTGATGCTTGCCCTTGCGCCCGACCCGCACGCTGCGCGGCAACAAGCCGAGCTGAACGTACTTGCGCAGCGTCGCTTCGCTCAGCTGCACGTCGTGGCGCGCGAACACGTCCAAAATCTCGGCCGAGCTGAACCCCGCCGCGTGGGCTTTTTCGAGCTGGGCGAGGGTTTCGGGGTCGATCATGGAAAGCAGAATCGGGCGACTTCGAAACGAAGCGGCCAGGTTCCCTCAACGCCGGCGAATATATTCTACTCAGTGGATCCGCCAAAGGACTTATTGACCAAAATTTTGCGCAGATCAGCGAGTAGCTCCATGGATGCTGCCGCGGCGTCCAAGGCGGACATTGTTTGACCTAGTTAAGCTGTCGTCCATGGAGCTAATCCGCCGTCCATGCGCACATGGAACTACACGAAAAACTGCCGTCGCCGCAGCGCGCGCGCGCCGCCGATGCGCTGGCCGCGCGACGCGGGCCTGAAACAACCTGCGCACGCGGTTTGTCCCGCGCTGCGCGAGTTTGCTAGCCGCGCGCGAGCATCGAGAGCGCGGGCGGGGGGCGAGGCAGCGCGGCCGGCGATGGCCCCTTACGGCGAGCACATATTGAAGTAGGCTCGCGCCCAGTCCATGGCAGAGCGTCCCGGCGAGGCAACGTTCGATGACCTGGGCACGTTGCGTGATGTCACGGCCAGCGGCGTCAGATTGCGCGTGGTCGAGCACGGCAGCGGTCCCAAGCTGGTGCTGCTGCACAGCCTGTTCATGGATCATTCGACCTGGGGGCCCATCGCGCTCGAGCTGTCGCGCGAGTACTGCGTGATCGCGCCGGACTTGCCCGGCTGTGGCGAGAGCGAGAAGCCGTCGCCAGGTCGCTTTGCTTACGACATCGCCGCTTTCACCAGCGCCATCGCCGATATGTACGCCGCGCTGTCACTGGGCCGCGCCAGCGTGCTGGGGCACGGCCTGGGCGGGGCCATCGCGCTCACCCTGGCGGCGCGTCACCCGGAGCTCGTGTCGCAGCTGGTGGTGATCGATCCGCTGGCGGGCGTGGCGGAGCCATTCGTGTACGGGCGCCTGGCGCAGCTGCCGCTCGCGGGCAGCTTCGTGTTCAAGCAGCTGCTGGGGCGGGGCCTGTTCGGAGCCTATTTTCGCGAGCTTTTCATGGGCGACCCGAGCCTCGTGTCGAACGAACGGCTGGACGCCTACTACCAATCGTTCAACACGCCCGCGGCTCGCGGCAGCGCGCTCGCCACCCTGCGGGCAACGGTCGACACCCGCCCGGTGGCGGCGCAGACCAGCCGGATTCAGAAGCCGACGCTCGTGCTCTGGGGCAGAAAGGACCGCCTGGTCTCGGCCTCGATCGGCCAGCGCCTGGCGCGCGAAATCCGCGGAGCTCGCTTCGAGCTGCTCGACGCCGGTCACGCCCCGCAGGAGGAGCGCCCGCGGGAGGTGCTGGACGCAGTGCGGCGCTTCCTGCGCGAGACCAAGTCGTAGCGCCGGGCAGCTCGCGCGCGGTGGTGCGAGGGCGACGGCGCGCCTGCCGACAATTGGGCCGGTGGACCCGTCGCCTCCTAGAGTGCTCGCCGAGGCTCGATGCGAACGCTGCTGATCATGGTGCTGCTGGGAGCTGCTGCGCTGAGCAGCGCGTGCACGAGCGTGCCGGTGCGCGTACTGGCGAGCGAGCCGGCGCGAGCGCCGCGCGCCGAGCCGGAGCAGACGCCGCAGACTCCCGCCGAACCGGTGGCACCGCGCATCGGTGCGCCGGGCGGCAGTGGTGCCGGCTCGCGACGTGTCGCTCCCACTCAGTCGGAGAACGAAGCCGCGGACGGCCTGCCTTCGGCAGGCACTGCAGTCGCCGGACGCGGCTGAGCAACTGCCGGACGCGGCGCGGCCGGAGCG
>DATDEV010000138.1:0-8175 GCA_036522995.1 Polyangiaceae bacterium | reverse complement strand
GCGCCGGTGCCGGGCTTGGTGTCTTCGTACGAGAGTCCGCTGCTGGTCGTGGTCATGGCCATGGGCGCGCACTCTAGTGGCGGCGCCGCGCCCAAACCAAGCCCAGAGCCAAACCTGCTAGCAAAAACGCGATTTTGGCGGCGCCCCCGGACGAGCCACCGGCCACGTCGCAGGCGCAGCCCGGATCCCCGACCTTGGCGGGGGCCCTGCGGCCGCTACCGCCCGAGCCCGAGGAGGAGCTGCTGCCGCTGAGATTCAGACCGCCGGGAAGATTGATCCCGCTCGTCCCGCCCGTGGCGCTACTGCTGCCGCCACCGCCCATCTGGCACCCGCCGTCGATGCAGGCGCCTCCACCCGGACAGCTCACCCCAGCGCAGGGATCGATGCACTGACCTACGACGCATTTCATGCCTGCACCGCAGTCGACGCCGATGCAGGCCTCGTCGATGCAGCGGCCGTCGGTCCCGCAGGTCAGGCCCTCGTCGCAGCCTCGGCACGTACAGTCCGACACGCACAAGCCGCGCTCGCACACCTTGCCCGCTGAGCACTCGATGGCCTTGCAGGGATCGACGCAGCGCCCGAGCTGGCATTCCTGGCCGGTAGGACAGACCACGCCCGAGCAGGCGTCGACGCACGCGCCGTCGCGACAGGCCTGCCCGGCCGCGCACGTGAGCTCGGCGCAGGCAACGTCGATGCAGAAGCCGGCCACGCACATTTCGCCATTTTTGCAGCGAAACTCGCCGGTCCCGCAAGCGCCCACGCAGCTACCCTTGTCGCAGACCTGCGTGCCTGGGCACAGGCCCTCACCTTCGTCGACCTGACCGTTGCAATCGTTGTCGACGTTGTCGCACGCCTCGGCGCCGGGCGTGATGATCGGTCGGCACATCCCGGTCGTGCCCTCGGTTGCGCAGTCGGTGCGACCCACCGAGCAAGCGCCTTGCAGCCCGCTATCGCACGGCTGCCCGCCGCCCAGGCAGCTGATACCAGACACATAGAACACGAAGTCGTTGAAGTCGCCGTCGTTGGTGGCGTTGTTGCCGGGCACGCCCGTCTTGTGCCAATCGTCAGGCGCCATCGGCAGGTCCTCGAAGGCCATGTAGAAGCCTTCGGGATCGACCGTGGATTGATAGATGAGCGTCGTGACCCAAGCCTGTCCGGCGGCGTTGCGCTGGTTGTGCTCGAGCATGGAGTACTTGTTCTGCGTGCACAGCTTGGTCGGGTTCCCCAGCACCGCGAAGCCCACGTACTTTCCCTTGTAGTTGGGGTCCTGCTTGATGCTGCCGGAGTCGTAGGCCCTGGGCGTCCACAGCTTCTTGTCCAGGTTGCGCGGATCCACGTTGTCCCAGGCCAGCGGGCAAAAGCCTCTTTCAAGCGGCGGCTGACAAGCCAGATCGGCGGTGATGGTCGAGCCGGCCGTGGGAATGAAGGGGTAGATCTCGTCGGCGGCGGGCGCGACGGTGCTGTTCGGGTCCTCGACGTTGTACCAACCGAACGACACCTCGCAGTCGCCGCCCCGCAAGAGCAGCTGCCCCGCGAAGCCGCAGCTGGGTGAGAAATAGCCCGGCGAGGTGCGCGCATCGGTGACGGGGTCGATTTGCTCGCCGCGAAACTTGAACAGCCCGGCGAGCGTGATGGCGTCGCCGTCCACGAACGTCGGGTAGTAGTCTCCGAAGCGCATGTTCAGATTCGAGACCTCGGTGCCCATCAGGTCGCGGTTGACCTGCGTCATGGTGTTGTAGGCCCAGGAATTGGTGGCTAGGTTCACCTCGTTGACGCCCACCGGCTGCGGCAGCGGGGTCTTCTCCGCGTCGGACTGAACTACCTGCGACCAGGCACTGAACGGCCACGCGCAGAGCGCCACACCTACCAACGCCGCTCGGATTTTTCGCGCAACCATGGGAATCACCTCACCGCTTGCCAGAAGCCAGTCTGAACGCCGCGCGCTCGACTCTTCCAGCATAGCCGACAACGACCCCACCTGGTACCGGTTCCAGGTGTCGAGCGTCAGATTTATTAATCTTACAAAGCTAGCGGACTAGTTCAGTGAAGTGGCAGCCGCCAGGGACGGCTCAGGCTTTGCGCTGAGCGGAAATCACGGGCAATGCCCGGTGATGCGCGACCTGGCGCTGCACCAGTGGCTGGGGTCGAACGTCGTCGGGGCGCTTGGACCAGGCCTCGAGCAGCTCGCGATCGAGCAGGTGCGTCGGGCGCACGTTGCGCAGTGCGTTGGCCATCACGGCGCGCAGGTGTGGCGACTCGCGCTCCAGCTGGTCGAGCAGCTCGGTCATGCGCTCGCGCTTCAAGCCGCTCTGCGAGCCGCACAGATTGCAGGGCAGGATCGGGTACTCCGCGAGGCCCGCGAGCTCGCGGATGTCGGCCTCGGCGCAGGCGATCAGCGGCCGTATCACCTGCAGCTTGCCGTCATCGGTGACGTAGCTCGCCGGCATGGCCTGCAGCTTGCCCGAGTAAAACAGGTTCATCAGGAAGGTTTCGAGGCCATCGTCACGATGGTGGCCCAGAGCCAGCTTGTTGCAGCCCAAGCGCTCGGCCGCGCTGTAGAGGATGCCGCGGCGCAGCCGCGAGCACAGCGAACAGTAGGTTTGACCGTGGCCGAGCTGGTCGATCACGACCGAATAGGTGTCTTCCGACAGGATCTCGAAGGCGTGGCCGCTGGCTTCGAGAAAGGCGCGCAGCGGCTCGCCGTCGTAACCGGGTTGGCGCTGGTCGAGGTGAACTGCGGTTAGCCGTACCTCGCCCGGATAGTGGGCCCGCACCAGCTGATCGAGCAGCTGCAGCAGGGTGTAGCTGTCTTTACCGCCGCTCACTGCCACCAGCACGTGATCACCGGGCGAAAGCAGCCCGTACTCGCGACAGGTGTCGCGCAGCTCGCTGTACAGCTTGCGCTCGAGGCGAGCGCGCCGCTCTGCAGCCGGGTCCATGCCGCAGCCCTAGACCGTGGAGGCGCGCGCCGACGGCGCGAGCCCGGACAAGAGCCGCCCCATCCATGACTTCGGGGCGGACAGCTCGAAGTCGCCGAGCGAAAGGCGCAGCGGATCCTGCACCAACAGCTGGCTGATGCGGGGATTCGAGAGCAGCCAGGTCTGCGCTTCGTCGAGCTGCGCGCGCTGCGTAGCGTCGAGCTGTGCGCGCGCGGCTCGTAGCCCATGGCCGCCTTGCTTGGCGAACAGCGCGAACGCGACGGACAGCTCGCCCACGCTCAGCGCCGTCAGGCACGCCACGTTCGGGCCGCCGCAGCTCTTCTGGTACAGGTACGAGCCCGAAAGCAGCAGCGTGCCCAGACCCAGCGCCACGCTGGTGAGCTCCACGGTCATCTCCAGCGGCTCCTCGAGCGGACGCTCCGGCGTGGTCTCCTCGAGCAAGAAGACGTGGCCGAGCGCGCGCGCCAGGGCAGCCGTGAGCGCCACTGGGCTCCTGACCTCGCCCGGATCGATGTTCACTTGCCACCCGTCACCCAGATCCACCAACCGCGCCGCCGCGACCTGGGGCGACACGCTGGGCGCCGCGCAGCTGCCGCAACCACCGCTGCCGCACTCGGTGTCGGCGTCGGGGCTTATCACGCCGACCTTGATCGGAATGTCGGACATGCCCGCGTGCTCCTGCATGCGCCGAAGCAGGCGCCCCACCGACGGCAGATCGCCAGTAAAGGGGTCCGGGAAAAACTTGCCGTCGGGCAGCACCATCGGCCTTTGCCCGATGTCGGCGCCAAAGCGCTCGACGATCGAGGCGTAACGTTGGACCAGCTCGCGCAGCGTGCGATCGTCGGGGAGCTCCATGGGGCGAGCTATCTTGGCACGAAATCAGCCGCGCGGCGGGCGGGAGCTGGTTTTGGCGCGGGCTGTCGCGTTGTCGGCTGGGGCTCGCCCCTGGTGATCGGTGGCTGCGCCACCGGCCCCAGCCAGCTGCTCGTCGGCGACTTCGCCGTCGCTTACGGAGTAGCCGACGAGGGGCCGCGAGGAGATGTCCGGCTTCTGCTTGATGACCGGCTTGGGCAGCCGAACCGAACCGAGCACCGCGCGCTGCACGCCGGAGGTGGGCGTGGCGCTGGGAGTCAGCGGCACGTTGGTGACCGGCTCGTTGAGCAGCGCGACGGCCGCGTCTCGTTCGTAGGTGAGGCGCGTCACGTCGATACGCGAGTTGTCGCGCTGCAGCCGTAGCTCTTCGATCGTGCGATCGAGCTCGGCCAGACGCCGATCGTGCAGGCGTTCCTGCTCCAGCAGCTTTTTCTCGTGATCGTCGAGCAGCTCGGCCAAAAAGGCGTCCTCCTGGATGAGCCAGGAGTCGCGCTCGCGAACCGACGCCTCGACCGTGTTTTCGAGCGCGGTCACCCGGCGCTGCAGCACATGCTCGGACTCGTAGACGCCGCCAACGCGCACGCGCAGCAGCTCGAGCTCGAGCATCAGCGCGGCGTTGGCCTCCTGAGCAGCTCCGGCGCCAGCCGATAGGTGCTTGAGACCGCGCAGCAGCAGGCCCAGGTTGGCCTCGGCGCGCGTGCTCTGGACCAGCACCATCTCCAGCTGCTCGAGCGCCGCTTCGTTGTCGCTCGAGCGAGCCAGTCGATCGCGCGCCGGCGGGATCCCGCTTTGAAAAGCGGCGTTGGCGCTCACCCGTAGATTGCTCGAATCGGGGCCGAGATCATCGGGGGCCAGAGCGTCGGGCGCGTGAAGCGGCGTCATTGTAGGCTCTTGTCGGACAACGTCTGACGGGCGGCAAGCAAGTTCAGGTAAGTGACAGTAACGCGCAAGGATTCAGCCAGATCCTTGATTGCAGGCCGGTTTCGGGTGAGCGACCGCGTGGCCGAGCGCGCCAAATCGCCTCAAAAGGCCGCCTAGGCGGCCTTGGTCAGTGCGCTGCTCGTCCCTGCACGAGCCACCACAGAAACTGACCGACGTAGGCGGTCGCGATGACCGCGATGGAGATGTTCACGGCCCGATCGAAGCGTGGCTTGAGGTGGCGCCAGCGAGCCCGCAAGCCCAGCTTGCTGACGACGACGAGCACGAGGATGGCGAGCAGGATCTTGGACAGCACGCTGGGGGCTCAGTGTTGCACGAGTTGGCCGCAGGCAGCTTGCACATCGCGACCGCGCGAGCGTCGCACCGTGAGTAGCGACGGCCTGCGCTCGAGCACCGCGCGCGCGAAGCGGTCGACGTGCTGCTCTTCGGGAGCGCGCAGGGGCGAGAGCGCGTGCTCGTTGAACGGGATGAGGTTGATGTTATGCGGGATTCCGGCGCAGAAATCGGCGAGCCGGGCTGCATCTTCCAAGCTGTCGTTGATGCCGCGCAAGAGCACGTACTCGATGGTGACGCGTTCGCGCGGGCGCAGCGGAAAGCGCTCGAGCGCAGCCCTGAGCTCGCGCAGCGGGTAGCGACGATTGACCGGCATCAGCTGGCCGCGCACCTCGTCGGTGGTGGCGTTCAAGCTCAGCGCCAGCAGCGGTCGAACCGGCAAACGCCCGAGCTCGTCGATACCCGGCACCAGCCCGGAGGTGGACACGGTGATGCGCCGCGCCGGCAAGCCAAGCCCGGCGGGATGGCACAGCACGCTGAGCGCGCGCGAGAGCTCGGGTAAATTGTGCAGCGGCTCACCCATGCCCATGAACACCAGCGACAGCTCGCTCGGATGCCGCGGCCCCAGCTCACGCACCACCGAAAGCACTTGGCCCACGATCTCACCGGCGCCAAGCTGGCGCTGAAAGCCCATGCTGGCCGTAGCGCAAAAGGTGCAGCCCATGGCGCAGCCGACCTGGCTCGACACGCACAGCGTGACCCGCCCGTTACCCACCGCGCGAGGCATGTGCACGGCCTCCACGGCATCATCGCCCATGCGCAGCAGAAGCTTGCAGGAGCCGTCGCTCGAGAGGTGTCGTTCGTTGACGAGCGGCAGCTCGAGGCCCTGCGGCTCGAGCACCTCGCGCGCCTGCCTGCCCAGCCGAGGCCCCGCGCCCGTCCACAGCCAAGGCCGCTGCAGCGCCGTGAACGACGCGTCGGCCGCCGAAACGCCCAGCCGCGCAAGCTCGGCCGGCTCGAGCCCGTACGCCCCCGCGCACCTGGCGCGAAGCCCAGCGGGCGAAGCCGAACCTTCAGAGACTAGCGGCAGACGATTCACGCGGCGGAGCATAGCCGCCTTCAGCTCCCGGCGCCGCTAGCGCTGCGCTGAAAGCGCCGACAAGGGCCTAGCTGCGGCCGCGTGTGCAGAGTGCGACGAGCTGGGCACCGTAGCTTTTCAGCAGCTTGGGGCCGACGCCTTTGACCTCGCGCAATGCCGAGGGAGTTGCGGGGCGGGCGTCGGCGATGGCGACCAGGGCGCGGTTGGTGAGCACGCGAAAGGCGGGCACGCGCTTCTTTTTGGATTCGAGCAGGCGCCAAGCGCGCAGCGTGGCAACCAGCGCGGCACTGGGGCCCGCGACCGGCAACGCCACGGCGGGCGTCCGCGACTTACGGCGGCCGCCGCTCTTGCTGCTGCTGCCGGATTTGCGAGCGCGCTTGGCGCGGCGCTTCGTCGGCGCTGAAAAAGTGGCGAACCCGCCCGGAGGTGCGGCTTGCGTCTTGAGCGAGCTGCCGGGGACGCACACATCGCACTGCCCGCAAACGGCTCCCGAGTCCTCGCTGTCACCGAAGTGCTCGACGAGTGACAGCATGCGGCAGGTGCGCGCGCCCGAAGCGAACTTTGCCATGAGCGCCAGCTGCTCGAGCCGCAGGGCGCGCTGGGCGGCGTACGGCTCGCGCCAGGCGCCCTGCCCGCGTGTCAGCTCGCCCTCGATGACGCCCTGAACCCCGCCGTGAATCCACAGCTTCTCGAGCGCCTTGGCGAAGTCTGCCTTTGCGACGCGCGTCTTTTTGCGGAGCGTGTCGGGGCTGATCGGCTTGGCCGCGAGCGCCGCGAATAGCTTTTCGAGCACGGCCACGTCCGGGTAGTCGCGCTCCAGGAAAAAATCGTGCGTTTTGCGATCGGCGGCGTGATGCATCAAGACCGCGCGCGACGGTTTGCCATCGCGCCCCGCTCGACCAATTTCTTGGTAGTAAGACTCGACGCTGCTCGGCAGTGCCAGATGCAGCACGGTGCGAATGTCGGCCTTGTCGACGCCCATCCCGAACGCGACCGTCGCCACCACCACGTCGAGGCGACCCGCCAAGAAGTCGGTTTGCACGCGGTCGCGCAGCTCGGGGCTCAGCCCGGCATGGTACGCCTCGGCGCGGTGCTTTTTGGCCAGGAGCTGCGCCACGCCTTCGGCCGTCTTGCGGGTCGGCGCATACACGATGGCCGGCAAGCGCTCGGCGCTCGAGAGCCAGGCGAGCGCGCGGCCCGGGCGCTCCTTCGGCGGCAGCTCCAGCGTCTCGAGCGCCAGGTTGTGACGGCGAAAGCCGTGGATGAACAGGCGCGCTTTTCCGCCCAGGCCGAGCTGCGCCACGATGTCCCGCTGCACCAGTGGGGTTGCCGTCGCCGTCAATGCCACGACCGGCGCTGGCCGCAGCAGCGGCAGGCGTTGCCCCAGCAGCCGATAATCCGGCCGAAAATCGTGCCCCCATTGCGAGATGCAATGCGCTTCGTCGATCGCGATCAGCCCGAGTGGTCGCCGCGCTAGCAGCTCGGGAAAGCCAGAAACGCCCAAGCGTTCGGGGGCGACGAACAGAAAATCGAGCGCGCCTGCCACGTAGTCCACGCACACCTGCCGCGACTCGAGTCGTGGGCGGCCCGAGTGAATGCGCTCGGCGCGCAGCCCCAGCGACTGCAGGCGCGCGACCTGATCCTCCATCAGCGCGATCAGCGGGCTGATGACCAGAGTGGTGCCGCCGCGCGCGAGGCCGGGCAGCTGGTAGCAGAGCGACTTGCCGGCTCCCGTCGGCATCACCAGCAGCACGTCGTCGCCCGCGGTCGCGGCTTCGCACACCGCCTGTTGGTGGGCTCGAAACGCGGGAAAGCCGAAGCGCTCGCGCAGGAGCGACTCGAGTGGCAGCGGCGGTCCGGGTGCGCGCTGAGCCGTGGGTTGGTCCGTGTTCGCGCCGGACCCAGGCATCCTGGGCGTCGGTGACGACGGCGAGGAAGACGGCGCCAGCACGGGCGGCACACGCCCCACGACGGAGCTCACGTAGTCCTCGATTTGCCGCAAAAATGTGGGCAGTGCGCCTTGCCCGCGCGCGATCGCCTGCAGCCGAGCCT
>DATDEV010000137.1:0-11401 GCA_036522995.1 Polyangiaceae bacterium | reverse complement strand
AGGCCAGCTCCGCGACCCAATCCCCAGCTTCATCCTGGTGAAACCCGACGATGGTCGTGTCCATGGGCGTTCCTTACGCTCAGGCGCGCCCTACCGCCAGATGCCAGGCCCCCCCCGCCGCAGTTCGCGGCTCAGGGCGTGGTGACGTTGGTGGCCGAGCCCCAAACAGCACGAGACCGACGAGACCGCACCGCAAACAGCACGCGACCGCGATGATGTCCGAAAGAATGACCAGAGTGCGCGTGAACCGTTCGGCCTCATAACTGGGAGGCCATGGCCAACGGCGTCGTGAAACTGCAGGCGACTCTGACGGAGCTCAAGCGTCAGGTAATGGCCTCTGTCGACGCTCTACACACGATTCGGCTCGCGCTGCCTTTCAGGAGGAGCTGCACTGCTTCATCGATCAGCTCGAGAGCTACAGGCATTTGATGGCCAGCCGGGCCCGACTTGACCAAGCGGCCGAAGCGGAGTAGGTTGCGTCCTCGAGTTGGTCGTAGGACCACTTCAGCACGTGTTCGGTCCGCGCCGCGGGAAGAGCTCCTGCTCCCTCCCAGCCCAGCTTTTAGGATCGAATGAACGACGAATCAGAGGATGTCTTGGCCCACGCGCGGCCTAAGTCCTGGTCGTTCGGTTGGCTGGATGTCGAGGTCTCGGTCGCGTCTACGCGCGCCAGCCATAGTTTCAGTGCAACAAGCAGTCTTCGCGTGGGCTCCGCGAAGACGTGCGCACTTCAGAGCCAGTAACGAGTGAGTAAACAAATGGGAAATCGTCTTTATGTGGGCAATCTGTCTTTCCACTCCAGCCAGGACTCGCTGCGCGAAGCATTCGCAGCGTGCGGCGAAGTGGTCGACGTTCACCTCGTCGCGGATCGCACCACCGGACAGTCGCGTGGCTTCGGCTTCGTGACCATGGGTTCGCAAGCTGAAGCGCAAGGCGCGATTCAGACCATGAACGGCGCCGAGCTCGACGGCCGTGCCCTTCGCGTCAACGAGGCCGAAGAGCGCAGCGGCGGCGGCGGCGGCGGCGGCGGCGGTCGTGGCGGCGGCGGCGGTGGCCGTGGCGGCGGCGGCGGCGGCGGTCGCTGGTGAATCGTGACCCGGTGCGCGCCAGTGCTTCACGGCACAGGCGCGACCGGGAGCGCTAAGCCGCCTGCGCGAGCAGGTGGGCAGAGGTAAGCCGTGGAGGACTGAGCAAGTCGATGATCCCCGTTATTCGGTCTCAGCTGCGATTGCTGCCGGAACCGAGGCGGGTCATTGCCAAGCCTTTCCTCCCCGGCGGCGACCTGTCCGCGGACGGTCGCACCCGGGTAGAACGCATCCTGGCGCGGGTCCTGACCCTGTCACAGGAAGTGGCGGTCACGACCCTGGCGGAGGTGTGCGAGCGTTTTGCGTCGCGCCACCTCGAATTCATTTCGGTGCTCGAACGTCAGTTCGCTGCCGTGCAGCGTCACGTTCCGCACCACGAAGAGCTGTCGGTCGAGCGCAAGCGCTTGATCGGCGCCTACTTCACGCACGAGTTTGCGGTGGACGCTGCTGCGCTCACCAACCCGTCGCTCGTTCAAGCGCCGCATCAAGACGGAGTTGCTGCTGGTTGTCAGCGCTTCATCATGAGCTTGCGCGCCATCGGCGAGGGCCACGTCTCGTCCATCCAGTTTCGCTCCGGCATCATCGACGAGCTGGGGCAGGTGACGCTCGATGAAACGAGCCGCTTCGCCAGGACGGCTGCGCATCGTCCCCCGACCTACGAGAAGGGCATCTTCCGAGCCAAGCTCAGCGAGATGGGCTCGTACACGGATGCTGCTCAGCAGGTGATCGAACCACTACCCGAGCGTTTCACGCTCGGGCAGCTGGAGTCACGCATTCACGAGGTTCGAGAGCCCCTCGGCGAGGACCAAGGCGCGCTGCAAGTCATGCGCACCATTCATTGGCTGGCGTCGTCTAACTACGAGAGCACTTTCCACGGTGACTCGCAGGTTTCCGAGCGCGTCATCTTTCCTGCTGGCCCGACCGAGAGTCACGGCATGGAGGACGCGCGCTTCGTCCGCTTCACGTACGACGACGGTAGCGTGACGTACTTTGCTCCGTACACCGCCTACGACGGTTATCGGATTTTGCCGCAGCTGATCGAGACGCGGGACTTCATGACGTTCCGCATGACCACGCTCAACGGCAGCGCGGCCGTGAACAAGGGCTTGGCGCTGTTTCCTCGGCAGATCGGCGGAGCTTTCGTCGCGCTCGCCCGGCTCGATAACGAGAACAATTTCATCGTCCGCTCCGACAATGTTCGCTTTTGGCACGATCAGCAGCTGCTGCAGACGCCTCAGGCGCCCTGGGAGCTGGTACAGCTCGGTAACTGCGGCTCGCCGATCGAGACCGAAGCGGGCTGGCTGGTGATCACCCATGGCGTCGGGCCACTGCGGACTTACTGTCTCGGGGCCTTGCTACTCGACCTGGACGATCCATCGAAGGTCATCGGCTGCTTGAAAGAGCCGCTGCTTTCCCCCGAGGCCGACGAGCGAGACGGCTACGTGCCGAACGTCCTCTACTCGTGTGGCGGCGTGGCGTTCTCCGGGCACCTGATCTTGCCCTACGGGTTCTCCGACGTGGGTACGCGCATCGCGACGGTCAAGCTCTCCGACCTACTGAGCAAGCTGACCAGCTAGCTCAGCAAGCGGTGGTACAGGGCCAGGTACTCGTCCACCATCCGCGCCGCGCCGAAGCGGCGCTCGGCCGTGCCGCGGATCGCCGCGCGATCCAGCGCCGCGGCCCGGTCGACTGCTGCGGCAGCAGCTGCAGCGCCCTCCACCAGATAGCCGGTGACGCCTTCGTCGACCAGCTCACGCATGGAGCCGTGGGGATAGGCGATGACCGGCGTGCCGCAGGCGAACGCCTCCACCACGGACAGGCCAAAGGGCTCAGGAAAGGCGATCGGGTGCAGCAGCGCCGCGGCGGCTCCGAGCACCTGCGCTCGCTGCGCCGGCCCGACCGAGCCCAGGTAGCTGACTCGGTCGCCGTCGACGTGCGGCAGCACCTGCTCGCGAAAGTAGCGCTCGTCCTGCACGATGCCGCAAATGACCAGACGCCGCCCCGCGCGCCGAGCGATATCGATCGCCTCAGCGGTACCCTTGTCGGGATGAATGCGCCCGAACGCAACCAGCGCGTCGCCCGCCGCAAGCGAGAGCGGCAGGGCATCGAGCTCGATGCCGTGATAAATGGTCGCCGCATACTTCAGGTCGGGCGCGCGATCTGCGTTGGAGATCGCCACGAAATGCGAGGCGCTGGCGCTGAGATAGGCGGGCAGGATGCCCCGACCCGAGAAGCCGTGGACGGTCGTCACGAGCGGCGCTCGGCAGTGCTGCGCGAAGGCCAGGGGCAGCCAGTCCAGGTGGCTGTGGATCAGGTCGAACTCACTCGAGCGCGCGAAAGCGTGCGACACGTGCAGCGCTTCCCAGATGCGACCATCGAGCTCGGGTGTCTCCGCGTAACCGCTCGGACACACCCCGTCGAGCGTGGCCGCCGTTACCGAGTCGAGCGACGCAAACAAGGTCACGTCGATGCCTCGCGCGCAAAGCCCCTCGGCCAGCAGGCTCGTGACCTGCTCCCAGGGTCCATAGTGCCGAGGCGGGGTACGCCAGGCGATCGGGCCCAGTAGGGCGAGCTTCACGCCGCCGGTCCCGAGCCGCGCGAAGCTTCCGCGCTGCGCAGCTCCAGGAGCGCGATCAGGAAAGAGAGCGTCGACTCCGCACCCTGGTTTTCGTTCAGTCGTTCTCGATGCAGGCCGTCGCGACAGCCTCCAGTGGAGGCGTCGTAAAGCGGCAAGCGCAGGTGGTTCTGGCCCAGGAACCAGTCGAAGGCGCCGCGACCGTAGCGAGCCCAGCGCGCATCGCCGCTGACCCGTAGTGCGTCCAAGCAGGCAGAGACCATGCCGGCCGCCTCCACGGGTTGCTGGTCGAAATCCGCCTTTTCGCCGCCCCTGCGCTGAAAGCCGTTCGAACCGACGGGCGCGAACAGACCCTCGGCGGAGAGCTGGTTCTCGGCCAACCAATTGAGCGTCTGCAGGCCGATGTTGGAAATCTCCTCCGAGCCCATGGCTTCGCCCGACGCGATCATCGCCTGCGAGATACGCGCGTTCGAATAGCTGAGCGACTCCTCGAACCACAGCCAATCGGGGGTGGCATGGCGGCGGTAGAGCGCGTGAAGCTTCTCGACCAAGGTTTGGCGAAGGGCTTGCACGCCGCTGTCACCGCGGAACGGACGCAAGTACTCGTTGATGCCGAGCAGCGAGTACGCCCAGGCGCGCGGGCTGGAGAAGCTGGTCAGCGGCGGCAGCGCTAGCTGGAATAGCTCCCGAGCCAGACCCTGGCGGCCGGGCTCGGCGGAACGACCCACCACCGTGCCGAGCGCCCATACAGCCCGGCCGTGACTGTCCTCGGACCCCGTGTGCTCCAGCCAGTCGCGCCCGTAGCCCATGAAGTTTCGAAAGCGTCCGGTGTCCGGATTGAAGGCATAGGCCACGAAAGCCAGGTAGCGCGCCGCGGCGCTGCGAATTTGCTTGGGGCGAGCACTGCTGGTTTCCTCGAGCAGCGTCATGAGCAGCAGCGCGCGCGCGTTGTCGTCGACGCAGTAGCCCTCACGGTAGCGCGGCACGTCGAAGGTGGCGTGCTGCAGCAGGCCGGTATCGTCGGTCAGCAGCCGCAAATGGTCGAGGTTCAGCTCCGGCAGGTCCGCTGGCGGCGCTAGCTCCCAGCTCTGGGGCAGAGTGCGGCGCTGGCGCTGGCCTTCGAGCGCTTGCTCGAAGCTGCGCAGGTAGCTGCGCGCCACGTTGGGCCAGGAGCTACTGCGTGCGTGGTCCGCGGCGAGCTCACCGATGCGCGCGCGCGCGGCGTCATCGCTCAGCAGCTCGTCGGCTGCCTGTGCGATGGCAGCCGAGTCTCGCACCGGCACCAGCATGCCGCGCCCGTCGGCCAACAGCTCGCGAGCGTGCCAATACGGCGTGGAGATCACCGCCCGCCCTGCCGCGACCGCACGTGCCAGTGTGCCCGAGGTGCTCTGCTGCGGGTTCAAGTAGGGCGTGATGTAAATATCCGCCGCGGCCAGGAACTCCGCTAGCTCGGCATCGTCCACGAAGCGATCGTGAAAGACCACGCTTTGCTCCAGGTGCAGGCGGCGCACGCGACTCTGCAGCTCGAGCCGATAGGCTTCGCCATGCCGCTCCTTCACGTGCGGGTGCGTGGCGCCGAGCACCACGAAGATCGCAGTTGGATGCCGCTTCAGAATCGCGGGCATCGCCTCGATCACGTACTCGACACCCTTGTCGGGTGAGAGCAAACCGAAGGTCAGGATTACCGCTTGGCCAGCGAAGCCGAGTTGGCTCTTGCCGTGAGCACCCAGCGGCGCCAGCGGAATGCCGTGCGGGACGACGTCGATGCGAGAAGCCGGGACCTGGTGCAGCTCACGCAGCGTGCTCGCCCCGTGCTCGCTCATGACGATCACCCGCTCTGACAACGCGATGATCGCATCGAGCGTCGAGCGCTGCAGTGGCGTGGGACTGGTAAGAA
This sequence comes from Polyangiaceae bacterium, assembly GCA_036522995.1. Lineage (GTDB taxonomy): Bacteria > Myxococcota_A > Polyangia > Polyangiales > Polyangiaceae > PMG-095. The sequence goes on along the minus strand of DATDEV010000137.1, from coordinate 5,844 downwards.
TGGTGTGGAGCGTCGTCACCACGGGCATGCGCAGCTCGCGCAGCAGCGTGAGTACGTGACTGCCGCACTTGCCGCCGAAGATGCCGTACTCGTGCTGCAGGGACACCACGTCGACGCCGCTGGCGTTCAGGTGCTGCGCCGCACGTCGGTAAGCGGCGATCTCGTCTTCGGCCACCTCGAAGCGAACTCGTTCGGGATAGGCGTGCTCGCGCCCCGCGTCGTTCATCGCCACCACCACGACTTCAGCGCTCGGGGCGGCGTTCGCGATGGAGTTGCCGAGATCGGTCGTGAACGTGGCGATGCCGCATTGGCGCGGCAAATGATTGCCAATTAGCGCGATTCTGCGCGTGGTCGTCTGGACTGCTAGTAGCTGGTCAACCATGATCTTCTGCCCCTTGGGTATCAACCGGATGCCGAACGAGATGAGTTCGGCGTGAGGTCGCGCACCGAGAGCACCGGTACCGACATGCGGTTGCGCAGAGTCGCGACGACTCCGCGAGTCAAACGTGGCGGGCTCTGCGGCGGGCCGCTCTCGCCCACCACGATCAGATCGAACTCGCCGCGGTCGTTGTAGTCGGCGATGCCGTTGGCGACATCGCTGGCGATGACCGCCTGGCTGCTGGCTGCGACACCGTAACGCTTTAGCGTCTGCTCGAGCTCTGCGAGCTTGCCATTCACGTCGCTGGGCACGTTGGACGAGCGCACGACGTTCCGTTCACGGTCCAGGCTACGCACCGTCGACTGTTCCCTCGACACCACGTGCAGGAGCTCGACCTCGGCACCGAACTTGACAGCGAAGGCAGCAGCCCAATGCAGTGCTTGGGTCGTGACCAGGCTGAAGTCGATGGGCAGCAGGATGCGCTCGATCGTTTCGGGCGTGTCGCGTTCGTGCACCGTCAGGGTGGCGCAGGTCGCCAGCGCGGCTACCTGGCGCGCCACGTCGGTGCGAAACTGCCAGCCGAGGTCCGAGCGCTGGCGGGCGCCGAGCACGATCAAATCGAAGGTGGGCGAGCTGGCCCGCTCCAGGATGGCGGAAACCGGGTTGCCCAGCATGAAATGAGCTGTCGGAGAGACCGGGCAGGCCAGCGCGCGGACGATCTCTTGCAGGCTTTGCTCGGCGGCGAGCGGGCTCAGCGGCTCGCTGGCCCGACCGGCGTTGTCGAGCGCCTTGCCCGAAGCGGGGGAGACAGCGTCGCTGCCAACGTACAGCGCCTCGAGAGACGCGCCGAAGCGCTCGGCGATGCTGCTCGCCAGCTTCAATGCGCTGAGGGTCGGCTGCTGAACGTCCAATGGGCAGAGGACGCGCTCGAGCGATGGCGCCCAGCCGAATCGTTCCTTCAAGGGCCGGGTCATAGCACGCCTGCCGAGGGGCGCTCCTGCGTGTCACGATCATGCCGATTGTGGCGCGATAGGGGCGTACCTTGCGTTCGCAGCGCTCCCGTGTCCTGGTGAACGAGCCTGGAGCCTCCGCTGCTTCGAGGCGCTACGGCATGCCCAGCAAGATCCCCGATGAAGTCGTGGTGGCGAAACACAGCATCGAAGCTGCGCGCCTCGCCCTAGAGCTGCTGTTCGAGAAGATGCGAACCACGCCGCGTTCGGAGAAGGTCATGGTAACCACGACGGTGCACGAGGCATGCGTGCGCCTCAAGGACGCGCAAGACCTATTGGCGCAGCTCGAGCGCGTGTCGCTGATGGACGACGAGACTGGCTGACGTATTTGGTCCAGCCAAGGCAGGCGCAGCCCTGCCGGAAAGAATCATGAAGGCGACTTCGGATTGCAAGGTAGTGACCCAGTATCACAGTGCTGGCGAGATGGTGTACGAGCTCGACTGCGCAGACGTGAGCCTGGAGGTCAGGGTTTCGTCGCAGTCGGTAGGGCGCGGAGAGCGTAGCTGGCACGTGTCGGCGCAGCAAAGGTTGGATCCCGACGCTGCGGTCGTTACCGATTTCGCCGAGACCAAGAGCAACGCGCTGACCAAGGTCGCCGAGCGCTGGTCGGAGCAGGCGACCGAGCTGGGTCTACCCAGCCTCGATTGGAAGCTGGTGGCGGCGGCGCTGCTGGCCGTGCGCGGTATCTGAGCGCGAAGGTCGTGCCGCGTCCAAGCGTCGACGCGGCGAGGTAGGCCGAGCCGGGCCGGTTTTCAGGCCGAGCCGACTTCGTCGGCACGCACGGCGAACGAGTCGAGCGTATTCGGTCCGAACGTCGTGTTGATGGCGACATCGGCCGCGTCGCGGCCGCGCGCGATGAGCACGCGCCCGATGCGGGGCACGTTGTTGCGAGCGTCGAACGTGTACCAACGGCCGCCGAGGTAGGCTTCGAACCAGCCGGCGAAGTCCATCGGCGCGTCGACGGCTGGGATGCCGATATCGCCCAGGTAGCCGGTGCAGTAGCGGGCCGGGATGTTCAGACAGCGGCACAAGGCGATCGCCAGGTGCGCGTAGTCGCGACACACGCCGCGACGCTCGCTGTACGCGCCAAAGGCCGTTTTGGTAGGGCTCGCGTACTGATATCCGAACTCGATGTGTTGGTGCACGAAGTCACACACGGCTTGCACCCGATGCCAGCCGGTCGGGCCATGCTCGAAGCGCTGCCAGGCGATCTGCGAGAGCAGGTCCGTCTCGCAATAGCGGCTGCCGAGCAGGTAGACCAGGGTCTCTTCCGGCAGCGCGTCCACTGCCAACTGCTGGGCGGCAGGGGCCACCACGTCCACCAGGCCGCTGTCGCTCACCAGCGCCTCCGACCAAATGCGCAGCTTGCCCGCCGGAGCGACCAGTCGGGTGCACCAGTTACCGAAACCGTCACGGTAGGCTCGGGTGGCAAGCGCCGGATCGGTGTGCAGCCGATCGGGCTCGATCACGTCTCCGGCGCGCGAGTGGTGAATCGTCAGCGTGAGGATGACCGGCGTCGGCTGCGTGAACGTATACCGAAGCTCGTATCCGACTCGAATTTGCAACGGGCACCTCAGGCTTTCTGTTCAGAGCGACGCGATCGGTATGGCGCGGAGTAAGCGCGCGAGACGTTTCGCCCATATGTCCAGCCCAGGCTCGTCGGCCAGCAAGTCTTGGCGGATCTCGAGCTCCACGTGAGGCAATCCGCGCCGTTCGGCGTGCTCGACGAGCCCATAGTCGGTGGCAGCGGTGGCGGCATAGGGCTCGTTGTCACCGATCACCAGCTCTGGCTCCGCACGGAGCGCGCGCAGGAGCGGCAGCGCGATTCGTCTGTCCCGGTGGTAGAGCACCGCAGCGTGACACGGCCTCGCGATGCCTCGGAACACGGGCGTGAAGCTGTGCAGAAAGATCAGGATCGGGGTCTGGCCACGCGCCTCCCGCTCCGTGAGCTCCCGGCGAATACGCGCGTGATACGGCTCGAAAATGGCTTGGGCTCGCTGCTGCGCCTGCTCGACCGAGACGGCGCGGTTGCCAGGCACCGTGGTGTCTTCGCTGCTCTGCGCGATGGAGTCGCTGCTGCCCAGCGGCCGGTTGCAGTCGATGACCAGCCGCGAATACGTCTGCAGGATCACCCAAGCGCCGAGCTCCTGCCCCAGGCGCTGGGCCAGCTGAGCGGCGCCGAGGTCCCAGCCGATGTGGCGCTCGAGCTCTCTCTGGTCCAGGCCCAGAGAGCCTAAGGCGCGCGGCACCGCGCAGCCCGCGTGGTCGCAGATGACGAGGTAGGGGGACTCGGCAGCGGGCTGGGGTTTGCCCTGAAGCACTCGAAACGGTGCGGGATCGTCTTCCGAAAGCAGCTGCAAATCGTCAGTATGGCACGCTGGCGCGCCTCGCGTTGACGCGAGCGCTACGGGCGCTGCTGCGGGGCTGCCGGCACCATGCCCGATGGCGCGCGGCCGCTACCGATGCCGGACAGCAGTGTCGTGAGCATGCCCTCGAGCTTGCGCAGCTGCTGCGGGTCGCCGTCGAGGTTGAGTCCCAACGCGCCGAGCGCGGGCAGCGAAGCGAGCAGGCGGTGCAGGGCCTGGCCCGGTGCGCCGCTACCGAGCGCTGCGTTCAGCTCTGCGCTCAACGCGGCTGCGCGGGCTGCCGTGACGCCGGCGTCGCGCAGGCCCTGGGCGAGCTTGTCGTACAGCGCCGCGTCGCCTTCTCCGTAGCTGGAGCCCGGCACGGTGCGCGCCTGATTGCCACACTCGCCGCAGCGCGCAGCGCCCGCTTCGATCGCGCTGCCTGGAGTCAGGGTGGCGCGCCCGCACGCGTCGCAGTGCGTCGGAATCAGTCGCATCGACGGGAAGTAAGTCGCCGTGAGCCGAGAAACAAGGACGTTTGTCGCGCTCCGGGGCTTGACGTACGTAGTTGCACGGACGGGGCGGTGCGCCACTTGCTTGCTACTCAGCATCGGTGAGCTGAACGCGACGTGAGGAAACAGGAAGGCAGAGTTTGCGCCGCGATTGGGTGAATTAAATCGCGCGCTGCGCCCGCTCGCGACGCGCTGCCCCGCGAGCACGGCGCGCGCACGAGGCCGGTGACGGCAGCCAGTTGGCTGCCACACCGCTGTGCTCGACGTTGCGCTCCAGCTCGCTCAGCATCGAGCCTCGCTTACGGAAAGGACCGCTCGCCACCACGCTCTCTCTCGCAGCGCTCGACTATGGCGCTGTCCGTGGAATCGCTGACACAGATATGTCGCGTTGGACTGCAATTCGGGACTCTCGAATAATATGACGGTTGCCGAGCGCGCCCTTCTTGCGCCACCCTTGCCGGCCAGCGTCCAATTCAGCCATTTCGAATTCAGATTCTCGATGAACCAAGCAAATCAACTCCAACAACCCGGGGCAGTTAGGATCCGGCTGGTGTTGATCGACGATCATCCGCTGGTGCGAACCGGCATGAAATCGTTGCTGGTCGCGGAGCCGGACATCGAGGTCGTCGCGGAAGGCGACGACGGCCTGGCGGCGGTCCGGCTGGCCAGTGAGCTTCAGCCTGACGTCCTGCTGATGGACGCCTCCATGCCACAGCTGTGCGGAGCCGAGGCAACCAAGCGCATTCGGGAATGTCACCCTGCGGTAAGAGTGTTGGCGCTGAGCGTGCACGAGGATGTCGGCTACGCGCGTGCCTTGCTGGAAGCTGGGGCGAGCGGTTATGCGCTCAAGCGCAGCGCCTGTGACGAGCTGATTCACGCCGTGCGCATCGTCGCCGCAGGTGGGACGTATATCGACCCCGCGCTCGCGCGCGCGCTGCTTCAGCCTGCTCCGAGCCGGCGCAATGGCGGCGCGAGCTTGGGCTTGCCCGCGGTGACGCTCAGCGAGCGTGAGGCCGAAGTGGTGAGGCTGACGGCTCAGGGCTTTACCTCGAAGGAGATGGCTCAAGCTCTCGGCCTCAGCCCGCGGACGCTGGAAACGTACAAAGCTCGCGCCATGTCGAAGCTGAATCTGCGCAGCCGCTCTGAGCTGATCCGCTACGCGTTGCGCTCCGGTTGGCTGCACGAGGGCTGACGGGATTCGTGGCGCCCCGGCTAAACGCCAGGGCTCGAAGCCGCACTTTGCTTTCGATAGCAGCGGCGCTAGGGTCCCGGGCAGCAGCGTCAGGAGCGAAAAAATGGGCCAACCGTGGAAGCGGAGCACGATCGTTCTGGTGTGGCTTATCCCGGCGGTAGCTCAGGGTCAGTCCGCAGAGGCTCCGTCTGGCACTTCCGCGCAAGCCGAAGCGACTCGAGTGGACGTGCATTTCGCGACGGCCGAGCCTGGCATGACGGTGTACTCGCGGCCTGTGCTGCGCCAGCCCGTCACCGGTGAGCTTACGGGTGAGCTGCCGGAGTTTCGCGCCGTCTGCCGCGCGCCCTGCGACGCAGCGCTCGAGCCGTCACTGCACGAGTTTGCCCTGGCGCCGGCGGGCAGCTCG
>DATDEV010000136.1:0-6649 GCA_036522995.1 Polyangiaceae bacterium | reverse complement strand
ACGCCGGCAAGCTCGGCGCCGCGGCGCTCGGCCTGCCAAGCTCGCTGCGCTCGCTCTGCGCGGGCGTGGTGCACGGTTTGGCGGGCTCGGCGGCAGTCGCGCTGCTGGTGCTCGCCTCGATCAAGAGCGCCCACATGGGGCTCATCTACCTGGCAGTCTTCGGCACCGGCACCGTGGTCGGCATGATGCTGCTAACGCTCGCTATGTCGCTGCCGCTGCGTGCACTGGCCAGCCGCTTCTCGAACGCAGGGGAGCTGATGGGCCGCGTCACGGGCCTGGTCAGCGTCGCATTCGGCCTGTTTTTGGCGTATCGCATCGGCATCGCCGACGGCCTGTTCTTCGGCACTCCCAATTGGGACCCGCGCTAGACCCCCCGATCCCCGCGGCGCTGATCGAGCGCTTGCGCTCGGCTCGGCGGGTGCTGGTGCTCACCGGGGCGGGCATCTCGGCCGAGAGCGGCGTGCCGACCTTTCGCGACGCGCAGACCGGGTTGTGGGCGAAGTACCGCGCCGAAGAGCTGGCGACACCGGAGGCCTTCCTCGAAAGTCCGCGGCTGGTCTGGGATTGGTACAGCTGGCGGCGCGAGCTCACCGCCAAGGCTGAGCCGAACGCCGGGCACCGCGCGCTGGTCGAGCTCGCTCAGCTGGTACCCGAGCTCACGCTGGTGACGCAGAACGTCGACGGCCTGCACCAGCGGGCCGGCAGTCGCGACGTGATCGAGCTCCACGGCAGCATCGCGGTGGACCTGTGTTTCGACGAGCGCACGCCAGTCGCGGCAGCCGAGCGTGCACCCGGTGACGGCGTGCCCCCGCGCTGCGGGCGCTGCGGCGCTTCCTTGCGCCCGGGCGTGGTGTGGTTTGGCGAAAGCCTGCCGCGACGCGCGCTCGAGCGCGCCGAAAAGGCCGCCCAAGAGGCGGAAGTGGCGCTCTCGATCGGCACCTCGGGCCTCGTACACCCGGCCGCCGGCCTGCCGCACCTGGCAGGCTCGCGTGGAGCGCTGCTGGTCGAGATCAACCCCACGCAGACGCCGCTCACGCCCCACGTCACTCACGCGCTGTCCGGCCCCGCGGGTCGGATCTTGCCACGCCTGGTGGCACGCCTCGGCGGAGCGTCGCAGTGACTTGACCAAAACCGGGGCACGCCTCGGCGGAGCGTCGCAGTGACTTGACCAAAACCGGGGCGGGCCTCCGCTTTGGCTAGGCAAAGCCCGGTAACGGTGCTTGATTGGCAGGCTCGCCCACCATGCAGCGCCCGCGTTGTTCCGTCTTCATCGCCACCAGTCTCGACGGCTACATCGCGCGCCCTGACGGCACGTTCGACTTTCTGTCGCTCGTCGAGCAGCCGGGCGAGGACTACGGCTTTGCCGACTTTTTCGCCAGCGTCGACGCGCTGGTCATCGGTCGCAACACTTACGAGACGGCGCTTTCGTTTCCGGAGTGGCCCTACGCCGGCAAGCGCTGCATCGTGCTCACGCACCGTGAGACGCCGTCGCTGCACGGCGAGCAATTCTTCGCCGGCGCAGCCAGCGGGCTGGTCGAGCAGCTCGGCCTGACTGGCGCGCAACGGCTCTACGTCGACGGCGGCGCCGTGATCCGCGACTTTTTGGCGAGCAACCTGATCGACGACATGACGATCTCGATCGTGCCGACGCTGCTCGGCCAGGGCATCCCGCTGTTCGGCGCCGAGGTGCCGGAGCAGCGCCTCAAGCTGGAGAGCAGCCTGGCCTATCGCTCGGGCCTGGTGCAGCTGCGCTACGCCAGGCAGGCGGGCTAGCCGTACTGCGGCGGTGCGCTGCGCGGAGGCACCGAGCTGGCCGACGCCGCCGCTGCCGCCTCGCCGAGCTCGGCGTCGAGCGCCGCGGGCGTCCCCACCTGCGTCACCAGCCCGCGCATCTCGCGCACCAGGTCCGGGGCCAGCGCGCCGAGCTGCTGCTGATTGCGCAGCGTGCCGAGCACTTGCTCCACCATCGTCAGCTTGAGCTCCACGCTGCGGCGCAGGTCGAGCATGCGCGCTTGCTGCTCGATCTTCCTTTGGGCAAGCTTGATCGATTGATGCAGCGTGAAGCGGATGCCCAGGTCCTTTTCGGCCGCATAGGCCTGTGACAGCCGCTGCACCTCTTGCTGTGGCGGCTCGCGCTGCATCTCTTGCAGGGCCTGCGACAGACGCTCGTGCAGCTGACAGAACTGCAAGAAGGTCGGGCGCAGCTGCTCCAGCTCGCTCAGCGCATCGCGCAGCTCCGGATCCTGGCTCGCGGCGTCGCTGTCGTGCAGCGCGATGAGCGAGATGGTTTGACCCACCGCCAGCAGGCGTGAGTTGTGCTCGGGGGTGAGCCGCTTCATGCCGCTCAGCACCTCGTCGTCGACGCGCGAGCGGCGCGCGGCTTCCAGCTTGCCGTCCACGCGACGCCGGAAGGCCGACGCGCGGGAGCCGACTCCGAGCCACAGCAGCTCGCCGCCCAGCCCGATCGCGAGCGGCAATAACGAGGCCGACGCCAGCGAGAACAGCGCCGAACCTCCGAGCAAGATCAGATTGTACTGCGAGTAGAAGGCGCTCGACAGGTAGCTCGGCGAAAGGGGCGGAGACGAATAGGGTGCGGTGACCGTGGTCATGGTTCAGGCTTTCGAACGACGGATGAACAGCACGTCGGTGCGTCGATTGAGGGCGCGCCCCTCGGGCGTCTTGTTGCTGGCCACGGGCGCAGCTGGTCCGTTGCCGCGCGCGACCAAGCGCTCGGCTGGAATGCCCCGGCTCACCAGGTACGACACGATGGCTCCGGCGCGGCGCTCGCTCAAGTTCTGATTGGAAGCAAACTCACCGATGCTGTCGGTGTTGCCCTCGACGCGCGCGTACATGCCGCCCGCGATTTGCAGCTGCGGCAACACCTGTTGATTGATGAGCGCGATGGCCTCGGCCGACAGATCGTCGGAGCCGCTGGCGAAGGTGATCGAGATCGGCTTGGTGAACAGCGCGGCGCCCGTGCGCGCCAGCTCCGGCTCGAAGGCTTCGGCCACCTGCGCGACCGGCTTACCGGCGGCCTCCCACAGCGCCTTCACCGCGCGATCATCGCGCAGCATCACCGGCGCGAAGCGATCCTTGATTTCGGCTTCGGGGTAGTTGATCCAGATGCCGTCGGCCTGATTGTAGACGCGGTCGAAGGCCGGAGCGCTGCCGTCGAGCCCGAACATCTTCACGTTGTCGGACAGGTTCGTCCACTTGGCCCAGCTCAGCGCCGCCAGCGTCTTTTCGTAGCCGAGCTCGTCGCGGAAGCGTGAGGCGACGGTCGAGATGAGCTTGGCGGCGGCAGGCTTGTCGCGATCGCCGGCGGCAGCGGCGGCAAACCAGGTGCGCGCCAGCTTCTGCGCCAGATCCATGTGCTGATCGAGAAATTCCTTCTTGGTAAACAGCACGTCGGCGACCAGCTCGGTCGCGTCGGCCGTCGAGAACAGGCGATGCGCGCCAGGCCGGCTAGCGAGCGCGAGCGTGACGTCCGGCTCCCACAGGCACGCCACGTCGATCTCCTTCTTTTCGAACAGCACGCGCGCGTACGTGAAGTCATCCATCGAGAATTTGGTGGCCTTGCGCACCTCGGCTACCTGCTCGCGCGTCAAGCGCGAGTTGGTGATCATGAACTCGAACACCGTGTGATCGGGCGAGAACATCAGCACCGCCGACTTGCGCCCCAGGATATCCTCGACCTTTTGCACCTCTTTGCTGGCGACGCAGGCGTCGCCGCCGCGCGACCAGTCGATCTGCAGGAACGCCTTGGCCTCGATGTTCTGCGCTCGGTAGCCCGAGAGCGCGATCGGCAGCTCGTCCACCGTCTGCCAGACGAAGTCGACCTCACCGGTTTGCAGCGCCTTGTTCTTGCTGGGCGCGTCCTCGATGAACACGATCTCCAGGTCCAGACCAACCTTTTCGGCGAGCGAGCCAGGCTGAGTCTTCAGGCCGCCGGCTCCCACCACCAGCGCCATGTGTCCAGGCCATTGCGACAGTGCCACCCGCACCGGGCGCTGCAGTGGCCCGGAAGGCTTGTCGCTACCCGCCTTGGCAGCGACTGCCTTGGCGGCAGGCGAGCTGGTGGCCGCTGCAGCGGGCGGCTGCGCGCTGGCCCCTGCGGCGCTGGTGGCGTGCGCAGTCTCAGCGGTCGCCTCGAGCATCCCTCCGTAGGTCCGATGGGCCATGATCCCGCATCCGACCAGGATGCCGACGATCAGAAACCTAGAAAGCGGCGTCAGTTTCTCCATTGCTCTTGATGATTTTGAGCCACGTAGCCCTCGGCGAGCAAGACTTAGGGACATTAACTGCGGACGGGTAACGAGCGGAGCGTCAGCGCGAGCTCAGCGCTGCGTCAGTGTGTTGCCTGGCCGAAACCTGTTCGACATCGATGAGCAATGCATTGTACGGTCCAGGGCCTCGAGGACACCTGAATGCTGCGGGCTTTGCCGCTTTTTGCCATCGGAACCACGCTCGCCGCTGGCTGCGCGCTCGCAGCCTGCAGCTCTGACGATACGTTCAAGGAGCTGCACGCATTTACAGACAGCGCGAGCCGCAGCTGCGAGGCCCAGCTCGAAAAGACCAGCGCGAGCTCGCCTTCGGTGGGGCAGAGCATCAGCTGCGACGGGACGGGGCGCACGTGCTCGGACCAGTCGACGTCTTGCTTCGTGCTCAGCCTCGACACCGAGACGCGCCTGCTCAGGAACTGCCCCGCCTGCTGCAAGGGCGCGGCGAGCAGCTTCTTCAACGACGAATGCTCGAGCCTGGTTTGCGTCGACGACGCCGACTGCATCTACGCGGAGGCCACGTGCATCGAAGGCTTCTGCTCGTGCGCCAGCGGCTACTGCGAATAGCGGGTGCGGTCGGCTGCGCTCGACGCAGGCGCTACTGAGCGGCGGGCTCGTCGTCACGCGGAGCCGGCAGCGGGCGACGCGTGATCTCGAACCAGTCGTTGCGACGCGACATCAAGCGCGCGCGGCGGTTCCACGCCGCCACGATGCTGAGCCGAGCGCAGACGAAGTACATGAAGGTGAGGATTGCGGGCATGAGCAGCGCCGAAGGCTTGCCGCCGGAGCCCGCGCGCGCGAGCAGCGCCAGGATCACGTTGCCGAGCATGCCATAGAAACCACCGAGCAGGCTCGCTAGTACCAGCACGCGACCGGCAGAGATGACGCGATGGCGTTCGGGACGCAGAAAGAGCAGCGGCCCCCACATCTCGTCGTTGTCGCTGAACTGGTTCAGCCGATCGTCGCCGCCGAAATTACCGCTACTCATGGCTCGTCGATGGTCAGGAACGGCCGTCCCCGAGCCCGCTTAAGGCCTCACGCAATCCTACGCCGTATGCTCCGAATCGCTTCCCCGGCGCCGTCGATGTGCTGGCTGGCGCGGAACATACTGTCGAACACCGCAACGATGGTGGCAGAGCGGTCGATCACGAAGGTGTAGCGACCGGTCATACCCATCAGCCCGCCGAGCGTGGACACGGCACCGTAGCTCCTGGCCAGCTCGAGCCCCGGATCGGAGACGAGCGGGAACGGAAGCTTGTACTCGGTCGCGAAGCGATCGTGCGTCGCAGCATCATCCACCGACACCCCAACCACCTCGGTATCTTCGGCGACCACCGAGGCATAGTTGTTGCGAAAGCCGCAGGCCTCGCGCGTGCAGACCGCAGTGAAGTCGCGCGGGTAGAAGTAGAGCACCAGATTTCGCTCAGCCAGAAGGCCCTTCAGCGATAGCCTGCGCTCGGCACCAGCCTGGCGCGCGACCACGTCGAAATCCGGGGCTCGGTCGCCGATCTTGAGACTCATTACCGCCCACTATTGCGCAAAGCGCGAGCCGCGCCATGCTTGCCGGCAACCACACTTCCCCACCCGAGGCTCGCCCCGCACCGCAATCGGCTTGAACGGCCGGGACCACTAGGGCATCTGTTTACCGCACCTGTTGACTGGGCTCATGCGCACCTTTCGACCTCTCCTGCTGCTCGTGGCTGGTTGGCTCGGCAACCTGGCGAGCTGTGGCACCGCGGCCACGGTGGTGGACGGCCCCATCGAGTCGTCGTGTCCGGAGCTGGTCGAAGATCCGAGGACGACCGTCCCGGAGCCGCCCGACGGCGCGGCCGAGTGCGCCAGCGGTGTGTGCAATTACCAGACGCAGGCCGGCTGCTCCGCGAGCGAGGCGTGTCGACCGCAATTCAGCGCGTCGTCAGCGACGGTCGAGCCTGGCTGCGAAGCCGCAGGCGGCGGTGAATCCGGCGCCGCCTGCACCGAGCAGGTCGACTGCGCGCGCGGCTTCTTCTGCGATCCGCTCGGCAGCTGTCGCAAGCTGTGCTGCGGCGGCGACTGGACGGGGTGCGACGCCGGTGAAAGCTGCATCCGCAATCTGCAGGTGAAGGCGGGCGGCAAGGTGGTCAGCGCGGGCGCCGACCTGTGCTTCCCGGTCGGCACCTGCGACCTCTTCGATCCCGAGAGCTGCAGCGACGAGCCCGGGCGCGAATGCAAAGTGGTCGACCCCACCGGCGCCATCGCTTGCTCACCGCTCTCGACGAAAGACGTCGGCGAATCCTGCGGCCCGCCCACCGTCTGTAAACGAGGCCTCGCCTGCGTCGGCGGCTCCTGCGTCAAACTCTGCGCCTTCGAAGAATGCGGCGAGCCCAGCT
>DATDEV010000135.1:0-6608 GCA_036522995.1 Polyangiaceae bacterium | reverse complement strand
ACGCGCTGGTGGCAGGCGCGAAAGCCTGCCCGCATGCCCGCCGCGACGCGCGCGCCGTTGGGCAAGCTCCCTCCCGATTGACTGACGCCACCGATCGTCACGTTCGAGCGGGGCCCGGCGACGACCGCACCAGTGCCGCTTCCGGAGCCGCTACCTGGGCCATCGTCGGCGGCCTTGCTGCCGGAGCCCAGGCCTCCCAAACCTCCAGGGCCGGCCTCGCTCTCGCTGCGCGTGGTAGGTGGCGGGGACGGGCTCGGCGCTGCTGGGGCGGGCTTGGCTGCCGCCGGGGCGCCGCGCGCCGGCTCGGGCGCGGGCGCGTTAGGCGGGTCGTTCGAGCTGCGCGGAGCGTCGGCAGGGGCAGACGCGGGTGCCGCGAGCTCGATCTGGTCGAGCTCCTGGGCCAAAGCTGCACGCTCGGCCGCCGACGGCTCCGGCAGCACTTCAGGCGCGGCCTTGCTGCGCGGAATGCCGAACTCGGCGAACATCTGCTCGTTTTCGAGCACCAGCCACGACGTTTCGCGCGACATCACGCGAAAGCGTTTGGACAGCTCGATCACTTCCTTGGCTGCGCCTGGCTCGGCCGACGCTTGCAGCTCGCGGATGCGCGACTCGGCCCACAGCCGCTGCGCAAAGGGCAGCGCGCCCGTGTTGGGCTCGGCCTGAAGCGAGCGCGTGAGCAGGTAGGGCGCACCTGCGAGCTTCCCGCGCAAGGTGACGCTGGCCGGAGCTTGGCCCGCCAGCTTGCCCACCACCACGAGCTCTTCGCCAAGGCGCAGGTTGGGCAAGCCTCGCGGCTCGAGCTCGGTCACGCCTGGCGGCGCTTCGACCACCGGCTCGACCAAAAGCGGGCTGCGCAGACCGGCGACCAACACCTCCGTCTGCTCGGCCAGGGCACCGGCGCTGGCCACGGGGTCGTAAGCGCCCCCGAGCTCGCGCGCCAGGCCGCTGAGCGTGGTCTCGTCCACGCTTGCTCCGGCGCCGAACAGCCGCAAATCGACCTTGCGCTGCTCGAAGGTCGCGCGCACGCGGTTCGCGATGCTGCTCACCGACAGCTCGCCCGCGCTGGGCGCGCCGTCGCCGACATACACCAATTGCACCGCCATACCGCCCGGCACCCGATCGCTGGCCGTGAGCAGTGCGCCCGCGAGATCCGAAGCGCCTGCCGGCTTTCTCGAGCGCACGAAGGCCTGCGCATCTGCCAGGGCCTGATCGCTCGCCCGCAGCAGTCCCTTGGGCGGTAGCGCCTCGCAAGCGCTGTCACACGCCAGCAGCGCAAAGCGCTCGTCCGGCTCGAGGCCGCGCAGCATGGCCAGCGCCAGCTCCCCAGCCGCCGCCAGCGATTCGCTCGACTGGCTCTGGCTCGTATCCAGCACGACCACGCGATCCCGCTTCTGAAAGGCTGGCAGCTGGAGGCCGGCTGGCAGCTCGGCGCGCAAGCGCAGCGCGACGAAGCCTTGCTCGGCAGTGGCCACGGCGACTGCTGGCGTCGCGCGCCGAAAGCTCACGGCAAAGTCGTGATCCGGTGCACTGTTGTGCGCGCGCAAGCTAACGCGAGTCGCACGCCCCAACTGCTGCACGGTCGCAGGGTAGCCGCTTGCCAGCGCGCCCCGCACCGGCTCGGCGCCGTCGCTCAGGTCGACGTCGATCGTCAGGTCATCGATCGCCGTGCGCCGCTCGGCACCGAACCAGAGCGGATAGACGTAAACCTGGCGCGGACCATCGGCAGTCAGCACCTGTTGATAGCGCAGGATCACCTTGCGCCGTCCCTTGGCCGGGATGGGGAAGATCTTGAGCGAAAATTGGCTCCCGCTCACCCACTCCAGCAGCGCCGGATCGCGCGGGCGCACGCTGTCGTCGACGATGCCCTTGAAGATGGCAGCGGCGCGCTTCTTCTCGACCAGCTCGCCGTCGACAGGCTTGTCGTCGACGAACAAGGTGAGGCCCGAAATCGTGGCGTCGGGCGGTAGTGGGAACACGTAGCGCCCCTCCAGCACGCGTTCGGTGTCGTTCTGAAACACCTCCTCGACCTCGGTCTGGGCCACGCCGTCGCGCACGACGGCGCGCACGTGATGCTGCGCGAGCCTCACGCCTTCGACGACCGCCGCAGTCCCGGGCACGCGCGCCGTCATGGTGCCGAGACCACGCGGCTCGGCCCGCTTCTCGGGCGGGGGCGGGGGCGGCGGCACGATCGCGAGCACCGATTGGCGGAAACGACTGATCGTGCCGGCGAACACCGCGCCCAGATCTGGCGGTCCCTTGCGCTCGAACAGCGCACCTTCGCCCGGGTGATACTGGCGCAGCGGCGGCAACGACCCGGCCGGCTCGACGCAGCTCACGACGCCGCGCGCGACGAACAGCTGACCACGGTTGACGTTGTCGAGCTGAGCCACGATCGAGCTGGGGCCTACGAGCTCGAGCGTGCGATCGACCAGGCGCACCCGCAGCGCGCCGGCAGTCGGCAGCGCGGCCCGGCGCGACAGCACCATGCCGCCCGAGCGCAGCTCCAGCGTCCGCGGCTGACCGTCCTCCAGCAGTAGCTCCGAGCCTTCGGCCAGCTCGATGTGAGTCGCTTCGTCCAGCTTTAGCTCACTCACCCCGCGCTCGGTACGCACCAGCTTGTTGCCGCTCAGCGTCAGCCCGGGCTTGATCGGAGCGCAGCCGCTGCCGTTGGCCTCACACAGCAGCAGCGCGGGCGGCGAGGCGAAGCTGCCCGGCTTGACGCCCGTGACCAGCACCTGCCAGGGCGGCAGGAGCGGCGGGCTGGGCGCGCCCTTGTTGGAGCACGCGACCCACGACCCGATCGCCACGACGAGCGCAAACCAGCCGGCCCTCTTCATACTGGCGCGAATGCTCGCATGAAAGCCGAGCGTCTGTCGCGCCTGTCGCCCACGCCACCTCTACTGCCAGTCGCCGCCGCCGAAATCGTCCCAGCTGTTGCCGGAGGGCCCGCTCAGACCGTTGACGCCGATGCGCCCGACCTGATGCGGAAAGCCACTGGCGTCGATGCTGGCGACGGCTGCGCCGTTGACGAACAGCTCGATCGTGCCGTCCGCATGGGCTCGACCTCCGAACCGATCCCCCGCGCGTAGCATCAGTGGGACCTTCTCGGAGTCGGTCCATGCGGCTTCGGTGCAGTAGGCGATGCGAGCGGTCCCTTCGTGCGGGGAGTACAGCACCTCGATCAGCTCACAGTCGGACACCAGCTGCGCCTTGAGCACCAGATTGATTTCCATGGCGTTGGGGTCGAAGCCTGCGTACGTCGCGAACACTTCTTGCTCGGCGCCGAAGGGCGTGGACCAGAGCGCAGCACCGCCGCAGAACTCGCACCAGAGCGCTTGTTCGTTCAGCGAATACTTCTCGACCGCGCCGATCCAGTGCATGCCGATGCCGGCCCCCAGGCGATTGAAGTCGTCGAGCACCTTCGTCACCGGAAAACCTGGCCCCTCGCCCACGCCCGACTCGCCGCCCTGACCGGCCCGTGAAAGCTCGGGCGAGCCTGCGCTATCGCCACCTGCGCCGCTGTTGAGCTTTCCGCCGCCGCCCACAGCACCACCGCCGCTGGCCGACGGCACCGAGCCGCCCGTCGTCGGCGACGGAAGCACCGTGCCGCCGCCGGGAGAGCTGCTGCGCCCAGCTTGACTAGCGAGGGGCGGTTCATCATCGGCCGCGCAGCGGCTGTCGCCGCAAGCGCGCGCGTCGCCCTCCTTGAAGGCACTACCCGAGCACGCCAGGGCGCTCGCCAGTGACAAGAGAGCCGCAGCTCCAAGCCGTGAACGCCGACGCCGGGATTGCAGCGAAAGCTCAAAAAAGCGCAAGACCCATTTCCTAGCCCGAACCCAGCGCGCTCGCCATCCCACTTCGCCGCACATCTATATGTGGATCTGGGCGCCCACGCTCACAGGCCGGCGCTACCGATACCGGCGTGCGTGAGCGTCTCCCGGGCCATGTGGTGGGTGGCACCGGTCGGTCGGATCGACGTGACGAGCTTCAGGGTTTCGGGGAGCGCGACGCCGGCGAGCGCCGAGCTCCAGCGCGGCGCTTCGTGCGACGCCTTGGGCCCAGCCGCACCTGCTTGCGGCCTCCAAGCTGCGCCTGTACGTCGGGGAGGGATGACTCACACGCTCTATTTGGTGCCGAGCGGCAACTCGGTCGGCCTCACCTCGGTCGCCCTCGGCCTGGTGCGAGCGCTCGACAATCGCGGCGTACGGGTGGCGTTCTTCAAGCCGCTTGGCCAGCCTTCGAGCCATGACGCCGGGCCGGAGCGCTCGACTTACTTCGTGCGCCACACCAGCAACCTCACCCCGGCCACGCCCATGCCGCTCGAGGAAGCCGAAAAGCTCATCGCGCAGGGTCGCACCGATCAGCTGCTGGACCACGTCATGCGCGGCTTTCACGAGTCCGCAAAGGACGCGGACGTGGTCGTGGTCGAGGGTCTGATCGACAGCCAGGAGACGGCCGGTGAAGGCGAGCTGAACCGGGAGCTAGTGCGCACCCTCACCGCAGAAGTGATCATCGTGGCGGCGCTCGGCCACACTTCGCTCGAGGAGTTCGAGGCGCGCCTGGATTGGACCGCCAGCCGCTACGGCGGCTTTCAGGGCGGCAAGGTGATCGCGACCATCATCAACCGCGTGCCGCTCGCTACCGAGGGCCGCAAGACCATACCCCCGGGGGTGCGACCGTCGCTCAAGCTCAGCCGGCGGGACTTCAACGTGATCGGCGCGATTCCCGAGAATCCGGAGCTGATGGCGTGCCGCACGGTCGATCTGGCCCGGCACCTGAACGCCGAGATCCTGCACGCCGGGGAAATCAATCTGCGCCGCGTGCGCAGCATGACGCTTTTGGCGCGCACCATTCCCAACGTGGTGGAATACATGACCGCCGGCTCGCTGCTGATCACGCCGGCCGATCGCCTGGACATCGTCCTGCTCGTGGCGCTGGCCGCGGCCAACAAGATCCCCATTTCGGGCCTGGTACTTACGGGTGACTTCGAAATCCCGGCCAGCGTCATGGAGCTGTGCCGACCGGCGCTCGAGAGCGGCCTGCCGCTGCTACGCGTGACGAGCGACAGCTACGAGACGGCGACGGCGCTGGCGCGCATGAGCGGCGAGGTCCCGATCGACGACGTGGACCGGGCACAACGCACGACCGACTTCGTTGCCAGCCATCTGGACGCCGACTGGATCGCCAAGCACTCCCAGGTGCCGCTCGAGGCGCGCCTGTCACCGGCCGCTTTCTGCTTCCGCCTGACCGAGCAGGCGCGCAGTCTGGGCAAGCGCATCGTGCTGCCGGAAGGCGACGAGCCCCGCACGCTGCGCGCGGCCGCGATCTGCGCCGAGCGCGGCATCGCGCGCTGCGTGCTGCTCGGCGCTCCGGCCGAGATTCAGCGCGTGGCCGCCGCCAACGGCATCGAGCTGCCGCCATCGATCGAGATCCTGGATCCGCTCCAAGCGCGTGCCCGCTACGTGGCGCCGCTGGTCGAGCTGCGCAAACACAAGGGACTGAGCGCGCGCGATGCTGCCGAGCTACTCGAGGACAACGTCTGGCTCGGCACCATGATGTTGGCGCTGGGCGAGGTCGACGGGCTGGTTTCGGGCGCCGTGCATTCCACGGCCAATACCATCCGCCCGGCGCTACAGATCGTGAAGACCAAGCCAAACGCCAAGGTGGTCTCGTCGGTGTTCTTCATGTGCCTGCCGGAGCAGGTCGTGGTGTACGGCGATTGCGCCGTGATCCCGGATCCCGACGTCGAAACGCTGGCCGACATCGCTCTGCAGAGCGCCGAGTCGGCGGCGCGCTTCGGTGTGACACCGCGCGTGGCCATGATCAGCTACTCCACTGGCGAGTCGGGCTCGGGCAGCGACGTCGAGAAGGTGCGCGCCGCCACGCAGCTCGCTCAGCAGCGCAGCCCGGAGCTAGCCATCGACGGCCCGCTGCAATACGACGCCGCCGCCATTCCCGAGGTCGCCGCCACCAAGGCGCCGAACAGCAGCGTCGCAGGCAAAGCCACCGTGTTCATCTTCCCCGACCTGAACACGGGCAACACGACTTACAAGGCCGTGCAGCGCAGCGCGAACGTGATCAGCATCGGCCCGATGCTCCAGGGCTTGCGCCGCCCGGTGAACGACCTATCGCGCGGCGCGCTGGTCGACGACATCGTCTACACCATCGCCCTGACTGCGATCCAGGCGGGCACCGCTGTCTCGTAGCGTTTGGTTGGTCGCGGCTCAGCGCGCGGGTTCGGCGCCGCGCAGCGCTTCGAGATCCAGCGCGTCGAGCTTTTCCATCAGACGATAGAGCCGTCCTCGGCTGATGCCCAAGGCGAGCGCAGCGCGCTTGACGTTGCCGCGCTCGGCTCGCAGCGCGCCGAGCAGCGCCGCAGCGTCGGGCTCCGGCGCTTCGTCGCTGCCTGCAGCCGCGACCGGCGGGGCGGCTGCAGAGACCGACGACGTGGAGCTCTACCGATGATGAGACTCGGCGCGCTCACGCTGGTGGCGCTGGGTGGTTGCGCGATCGACGATCGAGCCGTGGAGGTGCACCCCGACTGCGCTGGCTCTAGAGACGGACCGCGCGCTTCGCGGCGACCGATTCGCGCCGGCCGGATTGAGCGC
>DATDEV010000134.1:0-5144 GCA_036522995.1 Polyangiaceae bacterium | reverse complement strand
CTTGATGTAGCCGCTGAAGGAGTGGAGGTTGTCGACCATTTCGCGAGCCACCGACTTGGGCTTCAGCACCTCGCGCGCCACCCACGGATGCTGCTGCGAAAAGGCTTCGAAAGCCGCTGTCATGAACTCGGCGTTGGGCTTGGGGTGCTCGACCTTCTCCAGCTCGACCATGCGCTCGTCGTACTCGACACCGGCAGCCTTGAGCTCGGCCACCTTTTCGCCCTTGAGCTTGTCGACCTGCTGGCGAAGCACCACGTCGGGGTCTTCGCAGATCGACTCGACCAGCGTGAGCACGTCCAGCGCGTAGCTCGGACTCTCGCGATCCAGCCGCTCGACGGCGTCGACCACGAACAAGCCCAGCGCTTGCAGCAGCGAAAAGTTTGCCTGCAGCTCGGCGTTGAGGCGAATGCCGCCGCCCTCCGCGGCCGACCGAAACTCGACGATGCCCGCTTGCCAGAGCGAGCGCAAAAGCTCGAGCGCTTGCGCCTTGTGCTGGCGCTTGCGCTGCGGCGACTCCAGGCTGTCCTTGACCAGCTGCTTCATGGCACGGCAGCCGCCGCTGGGCCGCCCCAGCACCGACAGCAGCATGCCGTGCGATACCTGAAAGCGCGACTGCAAAGGCTCGGGCGGCGAGACCACCAGCTTCTCGAAAACCGCCTTGTCCCAGTGCACGTAGCCCCAATCGGGGGGCTTCTTGCGCACGAACTTCTTGCGACCCTGCGAGCTGGCCTTGGCCTCGAGCCGCAAGTTCTCGACGGAGTGCTCGGGCGCGAGTGAGACCACGAAGCCTTCGGTGTCGAAGCCCTTGCGGCCGGCACGGCCGGCAATCTGGTGAAAGTCGCGCGCGCTGAGGATGCGCACCTTCTCGCCATCGTACTTGCACAGCTTGGTAAACAGCACCGTGCGGATCGGCACGTTGACGCCCACGCCGAGCGTGTCGGTGCCACAAATCAGCTTGAGCATGCCGCGCTGGGCGAGCTTTTCGACCAGCAGCCGGTAGCGCGGCAACAGGCCCGCGTGATGCAGGCCGATGCCGTGGCGCAGCAGCTTTTGCATGTCCTTGCCGTGGGGGCTGCGAAAGCTCTCGCCCCGGATGGCTTCGGCCAGCTGGCGCTTTTCGTCCTTGGTCGAGAAGTCGACGCTGAGCAGGCTCTGGGCGGTCTCGGCAGCGCCGCGCTGGGTGAAGCTCACGATGTAGACAGGCGCGCGGCCGTGCTCGACCAGGTTCTTCACGGCCTCCTGCAGCAGCTTTTCCTGGTAGTCGAAGGAGAGCGGGACGGGGCGCTGCGCCGAGCGCACCGTGATGGTGCTTTCGCCGGTGTGCTTCTCGAGCAGCTGCTCGAAGGCGCTGACATCGCCGAGCGTGGCGCTCAGCAGCACGAAGCGACTGCGCCACAGCGTGAGCAGTGGCACCTGCCAGGCGACGCCGCGCTCCTTGTCGGAGAAGTAGTGAAACTCGTCCATCACCACGTAATCGACGTCGGCGTCCTGGCCTTGGGTCAGCGCCATGTTGGCCAGGATCTCGGCCGTGCAGCAGATCACCGGGGCGTCGCGGTTGACGGTGGCGTCGCCCGTCATCATGCCCACGTTCTCGGCGCCGAGCTCGCGACACAGGTCGAAGAACTTCTCCGAAACCAGCGCCTTGATCGGGCAGGTGTAAAAGGAACGGCGGCCCTCGGCGATGGCCTTGAAATGCACGGCGGCGGCGATCAGCGACTTGCCGGAGCCGGTCGGGGTGTGGACGATCACGTTGCCGTCGGCCATCACCGCCAGGAGCGCTTCTTCCTGATGCGGATAGAGCGTCAGCCCCAGCTGCTCCACGTAACGCAGGAAGCCGTTGAGGATGGCATCCGAATCCGCACCCTTGGGCGGCAAGCAGGCACGGAGCGGCGCGTCGGAGACCATGGCGGGCATGCCCTTCTCACAAGCCCGCCCCCGCCGCCAGCGCACGGGCAAATACCGAGCTTGCCCGGGGTTCTGGCCTGGGAGCGCAGCCTAGCTCTTGGCGCGCGTGGCGAGGCGGAGTTGCTCGTCGAGAGCCTCGAGCATCAGGCGATTGCCGTCCTGGGCGTAGCCCTCGAGCGCTTCTGCGCAGCGTGGCACGTCTGCCAGGAAGGCCTCCAGGGTCCTCGCGTCGAGGGCCTCGGCGTGCCGACCGTAGCCGAGCTGCTGCAAGTAGAGCGCGTTGAGCGTCTGCTCGAATTGTCCCTGCACCGGCAGCGACAGCAGCGGCTTGTGCAGGTAGACGGCTTCGCTCATCAGCGTGTAGCCGCCACCGGCGATCACGGCGCGCGCGCTGCGCAGGTCGTCGATGAAACCGGCCTCACTGAACGGGCGGAAGGTCAGGTTACCGTCCACTTCGTCCTGAGCAATACCGCGCCGTACGCCATAGACCCGGCACGGCAGGCCGCTCGCCTTCAGCGCGCCGAGCAGCTCGCTGTTGGTGGTGGAGGTCTGGTACACGAGCAGGTGCTCGCCGAGCTCCGGCTGGGCCGCCAGGATCTCGGGCCGCAGGATCGAGGGCAGGAGCGTGGTGTGGTCCTTGCGTAGCGGCGGGTAGAAGAAGGTGGCGACCAGGTAGTGGTAGCAGCCAGGCAGCTTGCTCTTCACGATGCTGCGCGTGAGCTCGAACTGTCGCTCGTGGCCAGCCAGCAGCGCCGGGTCGTGCTGAGCGCGGTTGATGATCTGCATGTTGTCCACGCTGATCACGGGCAGCAGGTGGTTGGTCCCGTACAGGTAGCTGAACGACTCGAAGTCGCTCACCACCACCTCCGGCCGGAACTCGTCGACCAGGTCGAAATAGGCCTTCACGTTTTCGGGCAAGCCCTTCACGGCGCCCTTCAAGTTCTCGAGCAAAGTGCCCAGCTTGCGCACCGAATTGCCCTCGTACTTCAGGCTCAGGCCCCAGATCTTGTGCACGTTTTCGAAGCGCTGCGCCAGGTAGTCGCGCGCGCGCCCGCTGACCACGACGTGCACGTCGTGCTCACGCGTGAGGTGGTCGAGCAGCACGCCCGAGCGCGTGGCGTGGCCCATGCCTTCGCCGACGACACCGTACAGAATCCGCATGCACGGCAGATTACTCCGGCCGCTCAGCGCTGGCGAACCGCGGCGTTCGCAGGCAGGATTGCTGCATGATCGCGACCGCCGCTGCGTTGCCGCTGGTGTTCTTTCCGGGAGCGGGGGGACGCACCGAGCACCTCCGGCCGATCGGCGAGCTCCTGGCCCAGCGCCGCAGTGTCACGCTGTGCCAGTACCCGGGTCTCGACGGTGTCGACCCCGACCCCAGCCTGCGCAGTCTTGCTCACTTGCAGCGCCATCTGCTGGCTCGGCTCCCCGAGCGCTTCGACCTGGTGACGATGTCGATGGGAGGCGTGCTCGGCCTGCGCATCGCGCTCGAACGGCCCCAGCGCATCCGCAAGCTGGTGCTGCTCGCGACCTCGGGCGGGGTCGACATGGCGGCGCTGGGCGGGCTCGACTGGCGGGAGAACTTCGTGCGCGTGCGCCCGAACACGCCTAGCTGGTTCGTCGAAGATCGCAGCGACCTCACCCCGCTGCTCGGGCGCATCGCCCAGCCCACGCTGCTAATCTACGGCGACGCCGATCTGATCGCGCCCGTGCAGGTGGGCGCGTTTCTGCAGCAGCGTCTGCCGGACGCCAGGCTCGAGGTCATCGCGGGCGCGACCCACGACCTCGAGCTGGAGTTTCCGGATCTGATTGCCAGCTTCATCGAAGCGCATTTGCGGCGTCCGCTGGCGTCCGAAGCTCCTGCGCGCGCCCCGGGCGCCGGGAATTGAAGACTGCCGCTGGCGTGAGTTCCGCTGGATGGCACAATTTGTGCCGGTGGCGCCGTGTCGATGCCGGTTTTCGCCATCAAAGCGGGGCGCGCGCGCTGGCACGTGGATTGCTGCGCTCCTGCACCATGACCAAGCTGCGCGGACCCGGTGCCCTCGCCTTTGCTCTGATGCTTGGTTGCACCGTCGCGTGCGGCGGAACCGAAACTACCCGCAGCGCAAACGACGGCGCTGCGGGTAATTCGAACAACCAGGGCAGCGGCGGCTCGAGCTCGACGAGCGCTGGCGGCGCGACCGCGTCCGCCGGCACGAGCTCCTCGGCTGAAAGCGGCGGGCGCACGACGAGCAGCGCTGGCACCGCTGGAGGCGGAGACGTTTGCACCGGAGAGCTGGCGCACTGTCGGCCGCTCTGCGAGGCCGGCTCTTGTCAGTGCGACTGCGGCACTTCCGAAGGTTGTGGCAGCCCTGGCTGGGTCGAAACCACGCTGCCGTGGACAGCCTTCAACTTGAGCGGGCAAGCGGGAGCGGGCGTAACGCTGTGCCATCCCGCCGAGTTTGCCTTCAGGGAGCCGCCGCCAGCGGCGAACTCGCCAGAGCTGTTGTCCAAGGCGATCCTCCGCTTCCTCGCGTACGCGCGTGTGGATCACGCCAACGCGGTGCGCTACCTCGAAGATCAGGACAAGGCCTACTGCGACTACGACCCCGCCAAGGACTATGCGGTGAAGTTCCTGCAGGTTGGCGGCTGGCCCGCCGTGGAGCAAACGTACACCGAGCCGGCTGCAATCTGCGGCGCCTGTACGTCGCCGGTGAAGCCGGCGCTTCTGTGGCACGTTAACTTCTACCTGGCGGCAGGTTCGAACGTGATCGTGGCGCAAGCCGCCGCGGACCCCGCCAACGTCGCCGATCTGGAGGACGTATTCAGCATCGTCGAGACCATCCGCGTCGACAACGGTGAAGCACCGACCTCCACGAGCGACGCTCTCGTCGCCCTCAACCAGTCCCACCAGGCTAGCTGCCACGACTGAGCGGGCGCGGGCGAAGCGCCGCTACTTTGTTCTTCGGATGCGCAGCGGATTTGCGAGCTGCGCTTCAACGGGTCCGATAGTCTGTAACGATGCTCGGTATCCTCCTCGCGACCGCGTAGCTCTGCCAGACGCTCGCGAGTCCGCTCCGCGGGTGAGTTTGTCGAGCCTGCACCACCGGAGCAGGTGATCTTCGACTCGCGCATGCCGTACACCAAGGCGCTCATGGGCTCGATGCTCATCGCGGAGCTCGGCCAGAAGAGCAAGAACGCAATCGCCATCGAAGGTGCGCCGCCCAATTGGGCCCACAAGATCGCGGGCTGTCGCTTCG
>DATDEV010000133.1:0-4000 GCA_036522995.1 Polyangiaceae bacterium | reverse complement strand
CCGCTGCGGGCACGTAGCCTTCGCTCAGCGCAAACATGCCCTGGTAGGCGAGCAGCAAGCCGTCGGGCGAGCACTCGAGCTCCACGGCTCCGGCCGCGTTGCTGCGCTCATGGTGGATGGCGGTGGCCCGAAACCTCATGCAGAGCGGCCGGAGACTAGCGCGCTCGCCCACGGCTTCTGGCCAAAAACGTGATAGACCGGGTGCAATGCCCGTTTCGGTCGAGCGCGTCGTCGAGCTGGCCAGCGAACGCAGTCAAATCTGGTGCGCCATCGGCGATACGGAGCGCATGAATCGGGCGATCGGACTCGGCCCGCTCGAGGTTAGGCCCAACGAGGACGCCAGCGCAGCGCGCTACGTGGTGCGCACCGTGTCGGGCGGCTTCGCGCTCGAGTACGAGGAGCGCCCGTTCGAATGGACCGAAAACGAGCACTTTCGCGTTCACCGTCCGATGCGTCGCGGCATCGTGCGCTCGATGACCAACGAGTTCTGGCTCACGCCTTCGGCTAGCGGCGGCACCAGCGTGCGCTTTCGGCTCGAAGTCGAGCCGCGCTTCGCGCTGCTGTCGCCGATTGCGAAGCTGGAGCTGGCGCGTTTTGCGAACAGGATCGTGCGCGAGCTCAGGCAGGTCGAAGCCGACGTGCAGCAGGGAAAGGCGGCGTGCTTTCGCAGCGGAAGCTCCGAGGTCGATCAGCTGTCGCTCGGGCGCGCGGCCCGCGCGCTCGGCGAGCTGCTCACGCCCCAGCGGCAAGACATCGCCAAGCTGCTAGTCGCCTACGTGCGCGACGCGCCCGACGCTGACGTGGTCAGGATTCGGCCGTTCGAGCTGGCCGAGGAGCTGAAGCAAGACGAGCGCGAAACGCTGGCCGTCTGCCTGTACGGCGTGAAATCCGGCTTGCTCGAGCTGCATTGGGAGCTGGTTTGCCCCAGCTGCCGCACCGGCACCGACAGCGCGGAAGCGCTCTCCGACTTGCCCGTCTCGGGCCATTGTCAGCTCTGCGATCTGTCGTTCGAGCTGGAGCTGGATCGCGCGGTCGAAGCCACGTTTCGCCCCTCGCGCTCGCTGCGCAGCCTGGCGTCGGGTCCCTACTGCATCGGCGGGCCGCGTCGCACGCCGCACGTGGTCTCGCAGACCATCCTACCGCCCGGCGGCCACTCGGAGCTCGTCGCGCCCAGCGAGCCCGGCCGCTACCGGCTGTTTCTACGCGGGGGCGCCACGGCCGCGCTCGAGGTGGCGCCCGGCGCCGCGAGCGAGCTCCGGGTTCTGGCTAGCGACGGCACGCTGTCGCCCGGTAGCTCGCAGGTGGGCCCCGGCGCCAAGCTGCTGATCGAGCACCCGGGCGACAAGGAGACGCACGTCAAGCTCGAGCGATTGCTGTATGCATCGCGCGCCGCCACCGCTCACGTCGTCAGCACGCTACCCGAGTTTCGCCGCGAGTTCTCGAGCGATCTGCTGCGCCCCGGCACCACGCTGCGCGTCGCGCGCGTGGCGCTGCTGTTCACGGATCTCACCGATTCGACGGCGCTCTACTCGCGTGTCGGTGACGCCAAGGCTTTCAAGGTCGTGCACGAGCACTTCGACCTGTTGATACGCATCATCACCGAGCGTCGGGGCACCCTGGTCAAGACCATCGGTGATGCCGTCATGGCGGCCTTCGTGGAGGAGCGCGACGCCATCGCGGCGGCGGTCGAGATGCTGGAGCGGTTTCCAACGTTTCGAGGCACCCTGCCGGAGGCGGGGCGCACCTTCCTGAAGGTTGGGGTGTATGCGGGGCCTTGCTACGTCGTGACTGCCAACGGCATCCTGGACTACTTCGGCCAGACCGTGAACCTGGCCGCCCGGCTGCAGGGCGCGGCAGGGCCGGGCGAGATCGTGCTGGTCGAGAGCGTCGCCGACGAAGCGCACGAGCAGGGCTGGCTCGGTCAGCACGCGCCCGGTGAACGTTTCGACGCGGTGCTCAAAGGGCTCGATGGCCCGGTGCGCGTCACGCGCATCAGCGTCGACAAGCCGTAAAGTCTTCGCCATTGGGGGCATGGAAAAAAGCACCCCGGATGCTCAGGATTCATCCGGGGTGCCCCACCATCCCGATCTGCGCTACCCCAAGATGAAAGCGCAGGTCGGCATAGTGCGCCCCCACGGCACCATGCTCCGTGTTTCAGGGACTTTTCGCGTTGCTTTCCGCGAAGGCTGCAACTCGCTCCGCCAGCAGCGGCAGGTCGTTGTCGAGCGTGGCCACGTGATACGAGTCCTGTAGCTCCAGCACGCTCAGCTGCTGGCTGGCTGTCACGAGCGCCGGAATAGCCTTCGAATTCGCGGTCGGCACGCTGTGATCGTCACGTGAGTAGATCACCAAGAGCGGACAGGTCAGTTGCCCGAGGCGGGCACGCACGCTTGGCAGCTCGCGCACCAAGGAGTTGCCTGCGGCAGCCGCGACCCAGTCGTAGGCGTCCTCGTTGCCACCCTTCTTGATGTCGTTCTTCACCAAGCCGGCGGCGCTGGCCGGCGCGATCGGCACGAGCTTTTCGAGCAGCGGAGCGATCTTCGGAATCAGGCCCTCGCGATCCAGGATCTGCGCGTTGATGGTGACCGCGCCTGCCAGCTGCTCGCTGCAAGCCAGGTCCAGCACCAACGTGCCGCCCATCGACAGACCGACCGCGACTACTGCTCGCGTGCGCGCTCGCAAACGCTCGAGCGCGGCCCGCGCTTCGGCGCGCCAATCGGCGTAGCGCGTCGGCAGCAGGTCGCGCGGGCGCGTACCGTGGCCTGGCAAGCGCGGCAGCTCGATTGCGAAGCCGCGCTGCGAGAGCAGCTCTGCCAGCGGACGCATGGACACGGGGCTGCCGGTGAAGCCGTGCAGCAGCAGAATGCCCACCCCGGCCAGCTCACCGCTGCCCTCCCGCGAAAGGGGCTCGGCGCCTGCTCGGATCGGCGCTTCGTTCAAAAGAGGTTCCCCTGATTGGTCGAGCCCTTGTTGCCCAGCACCTTGCCCAGGTGCGCATAGGCCTTCTTGGTCGCCACGCGGCCGCGCGGTGTGCGGCCCAAATAGCCTTGCTGGAGCAGGTACGGCTCGTACACGTCCTCGATCGTGTCGCGTGGCTCGGCCAGCGCGGCGGCGATCGTCTCTACGCCGACGGGCCCGCCGTCGTAGTGCTCGATCAGAATCGATAGCAGCCGCCGATCCATCTCGTCCAGCCCGCCGTGGTCGATGCCCAGGCGCTCGCACGCGATGTCGACGATCTCGCGGTCGATGACGCCGCTGCCCTCGACCTGAGCAAAGTCGCGCACGCGCCGCACCAGGCGGTTGGCGATGCGGGGCGTGCCGCGAGCCCGCTCGGCCAACGCGCGCGCGCCGTCCTTGTCGCAGTCGATCTCGAGCAGCTTGGCGCTGCGCGAAACGATCAGCTCCAGGTCCGCCACCGGGTAGAAATCGAGCCGCAGGGTGACGCCAAAGCGCTCCTGCAGCGGCTTGGTGAGCAGGCCGGTACGGGTGGTTGCGCCCACCAGCGTGAACGGCTTGATGTCGAGCTGAATGCTCTCGGCGTAGGCGCCGTCGCCCATCATCACGTCGATGCGAAAGTCCTCGATGGCTGGGTACAGCGCCTCTTCGACGGTCGCGCCCAGGCGGTGGATCTCGTCGATGAACAGGATGTCGGAGCGGGCCACGCGCGTGAGCAGGCCAGTGAGCACGCCCTTGTGCTCCACGGCGGGGCCGCTGGTCACGAACAGCTCGACGCCCATCTCCTTGGCCAAAATGTGCGCTAGCGTGGTCTTACCCAGGCCGGGGGGGCCGCAGAGCAGGATGTGATCGAGCGGCTCTTTGCGGCGGCGCGCGGCTTCGACGTACACGCGCAGGTTGTTCTTGTGCTGCTCCTGGCCCACGAACTCGTCCAGGGTGCCGGGGCGGAAGATGCGATCGAAGCGCTCCTCTTCGCCGAACACCCCGCCCGAGGCCAAGCGCGCCGCCATGGCGTCGCCTGCCTGCGCCTCCCCAACGGCTGCCA
>DATDEV010000132.1:0-6885 GCA_036522995.1 Polyangiaceae bacterium | reverse complement strand
CTCTGCACGCCGAAGCGATCGACGGCAGTCGCCACCGCTTCGTAGCGGCCCGGGGAGAGCTCCGGCAGCTGTCGCGTAGCGGTGCGCCATTCGCCATCGCTCAAGAGCGTTCGCCGCGCGCCGTCCAGCCGATACAGCGTGAGGTTGCGATGCTCGACGTTCGCGCTGGGGGCCGCCTGCACGGTCGTGCTGGCGCCGCCTTGCAGCGCGAGCAGCACGGTCTGCGTCGCGCTTAGCTTGGGGGTGACCGGTAACGGCTGTTCGACAGCAGTCCCGCCAGCGAAGGAGCGCACCACGCCGCTGGCCAGCGGTTTCCAGTCGTTGCCGAGCGCGGTCCGCATCTCGCCCCGAACCGCCGCCACCGTCACGCGCTCGCTGGTGGCGATGACCACGCCTTCGCCGCCCTTGACGATGGCGCTCACCTTGCGCGGTCCCTGAATCATCACCGCCGTCTGCTTGCCCTCCGGGATGCGCACGCTGACGC
The DNA here is from genome assembly GCA_036522995.1 of Polyangiaceae bacterium. Taxonomy (GTDB): domain Bacteria; phylum Myxococcota_A; class Polyangia; order Polyangiales; family Polyangiaceae; genus PMG-095. The sequence continues at coordinate 6,401 of DATDEV010000132.1, read as the reverse complement.
GACCCGCGCTGAGCTTGAGCACCTGCACCATGGTCTTGTCATGGCCGGTCGGTTCCAGCTGCAGCTCGACCGTGTCTCCCAGCTCGTATTTGGTGTCGCCCGAGAATTCGAGCACGGCCCCGCTGCGCAATGTGCGGGAGGTCGCGGTGTTGCTTTCGGCGGTGATAGCGCCAGCGGCGTGCGCGCTAGGCACCAAGCAACAGCTGAGCGCGACCATCAAGATTCCTCTGTTCGGCATGCCGAGGTCTAACGGCACGACGTCCAGCTGACTTTAGCGCGCCACGATTCCTACAAGCGCCGACACAGGCTCTCAGGCGAGCTTGGACAGCTCCGCCAACACACCATCGAGCAGCGACTCGTCGCGACGCATCATCGCAATGTGCAGCAGGCGTACGCGGGTGTCGCTCAGCGGCAAGTCGCGCGTCAACGCCGTGGCGAGCTTCAGCTTCTGCTCGATGCGGTCGTCGAGCGAGCCGGGCGCCGCCGGTCGGGTGCTCGACTGCGCTCGCTTGCCCGGCGCCGGATCGCTGCGCAGCGCAGGCGACGAGTCCATGGGTGGACGCCCCCTCGGGCGTGCGGGTTGTCCGTCGCGCGAACGAATGACCGAGCCTTCGTCGTCGCCGGGTGCGAGGAGGTGGTCAGTAGCTTCGGGTTTTTTGCTGGCCATGTGAGCCATCGCTGTTTGCTCTCACGCTGACGGGTCTGTCCGTCATGCAACTGAGCAAATGCAGTTTCCATTCCGCAGCTTGGGACCCGCGAGCCTGGCAGCGGCTTGGCCCGCCGCGTCAGATCCCAAGCCCTGATAGCGGCTCGAGAAAGCGCCCGTCCGCGGCGAGGCTGCTCATCCCGTGCTGCACTGCGCCGTTTGTGGGAGCGCCGCGCAGCGCCTCCGCGACCACGACAACGCGATCGCAGCGGCTTTATGGCCAGGAAACCCGTGCGCTCCTATTCCGCTCGGAACGGAATAGGAGCTTTCGTCGCCCTCAACTTGCGCGGAGCCACATCGGTTTCTATGTTCGGGCCGCCGGACGAGCTGCCAGATGTTGAGGGCTACCCCTGAATCACCGCGGATGTTCGAGAGCGATTTCATCGATCTCTTCTCCCGCACCCCGTGGACCATCGTACCCATCCTGTTCGTTCCCGGAGCGATCTTCGCCTTCTGGGGCAGCCTGCACTACGGGAACGTCGACGTCATCACGACCATGGCCCTGACGCTGGGCGGTTTCGTGTTCTGGACGCTGAGCGAGTACTGGCTCCACCGACTGTTCTTCCACTGGGAGCCCCCGGGCAAGTGGGGCGCGCGCATGCACTTCCTGGTGCACGGTGTCCACCACACCTGGCCCAAGGACAAGTACCGGCTGGTCATGCCGCCGGCGGTGAGCATCTCGCTCTACTTCATTTTCGGCACGCTGTTCTACTTCACGCTCGGTCCGCGCTTCGCCTGGGGCGTCCACTGCGGCTACGTGATTGGGTACATGTTTTACGACATTACCCACTATTACATTCACCACTTCAATCCGAAGTCGGCCTACGGCTTGCGCCTCAAGAAGAACCACATGCTCCATCATTTCAAGGATCATGGCGCTCGCTACGGCGTGTCGAACCTGGTGTGGGACAAGGTGTTCGGCACGACCGCCGCCACCGAGGCCAAGCCGCGCCCGTGACTCCCCCGCTCGGAGGCGCCGTCAGCGCGCTGTCCCCGAGCCTGCATCATGTGGCCCTCGGCACGCGCGACGTCGCGGCGCTAGCGAGCTTTTATTGCCGGCTGCTCGGCGTGGCAGCCTTGCGCGAAAAGCGCGACCAGGCAGGCGCGCTGCGCGCCATCTGGCTCGATCTCGCGGGCGTCATCTTGATGCTGGAACGCTCCGATCCCGACGCCGAACGCGCTAGGGTGCAGGGCGTGGGTCTTGGCCCGTTCCTACTGGCTTTTCGCGCGGACGCGTCCGGTCGGCGGGCCTTCGAGCAGCGCGCGGCCGAGCTCGGCGCCGCTATCGAGTCGCGCAGCGACTACTCCTCCTACCTCCGCGATCCAGACGGCAACCGCATCGCCGTAAGTGAGTACGAGCTAGATCCATGACTCTCACCGATCCGCAACCAGAGCTCGACGTCGAGAAGCTCGTGCCAGGGGGAGACGGGCTGGCGCGCCTGCCCAACGGCGAGATCCTGTTCGTCACGGGCGGCGTTCCGGGCGATCGTATTCGCGTCCGCTCCTTCGAGAAGCAACGGGGTGCGCTGCGCACGGCCGACTACGAGCTGCTTACGCCGAGCGCCGAGCGCGTCGTTCCCGAGTGTCCCATCGCCAGCAGCTGCGGTGGCTGCGACGCGATGCATCTGAGCCGTGCGGCCGAGCTTCGCCACAAGGCCGGCGTGCTCAGCGAGGCGCTCGAGCGGGTCGCTGGCGTGCAGCTCGAGCCGCAGCCGCTCGCGCACGGCGAGCTCGCCCTGGGTTACCGCTCGCGCGTGCGCTTTCACGTCGGCCGGCAAGGCAAGCTGGGCTTCTTTGCTCGCGGCACGCAGCAGCTGGTCGAGGTGCCGAGCTGCGCTGTCGCCGACCCGCGCATCAACCAGGCGCTGGCCCAGATTCGCCGCCTCGCGCGCCGCTTTCCCGAGGCGCTCGCCGGCTTCAGCGACGTCGAGCTGCGCGCGACCGAGGGAGGCGTCGTGGCGCGTTTCGTGCCGCGCGACGGCATCAAGCCGATCGCGGCGGAGCCCTTCCTGCGGGCCTTGGCCAAGGAGCTCGCGGTCGCGGCCACCGAGCGCGAGGCAGCCGCGCTCATCGAGCGTCGCTCGCTCGGCGCTGCCTACGTGGACATCCCCGCCGACGCCTTCTCGCAGATCAACCCCGAGGTGAATCGACTCTTGGTGGCGGCGGTCGTCAGCGGGGCCAAGCGCCGGGGCCTGACCACCTTCTGTGACCTGTTTGCGGGCGTCGGCAACTTCGCCTTGCCGCTGGCGCGTGAGGGCCTCAGCGGCGTGATGGTCGAGCGCACACCGAGCGCAGTGCTGGCCGCCACGCGCGCAGCGACCGAGCAGGGGCTCTCGGGGCTGCGGGCCCGCGCCGCCGACGCCAGTCGCGCGCTTCGCGACCTGGCGCACGAGGGGCGGCAGTTCGAGCTGGTGGTGCTCGATCCTCCGCGAGAGGGTGCGCCCGACGTCGTGGCCGGTATCGCGGCGCTCAAGCCGCGCGCGGTTGCCTACGTGGCCTGCGACCCAGTGACGCTGTCGCGTGACCTGCGGCCGCTGCTGGCGACGGGCTTGCGGCTGGCCAGCGTGGAGGCCTTCGATATGTTCCCCCGCACGCATCATTTCGAGACCTTGGTCTGGCTGGAGGCCTGACCCGTCCGAGAAAGTTGGCCCGTAGCGGCCGGGCTGTCGAAAATTCGCGTTCGAGGCCTTTCGCACCATGCACGTTCTCACTCACGGCTCAGGTGTCACGTCACCGGAGTCACAGTCGCTGCGCTGGTTGGTTACCAACGGCGACACCACGGTTGGGCCGGTGCACACCGAGCTGCTGCTGCGAGGCTACATGGGGGGCCGTATCCCCGACCACTGTCACGTGCGCGAGGTGGGCTGGAGCAGTTGGCGACCGCTCGATGCCATCCGCGAGCTCGGCACGCTCAAGCGCCGGCTGCGGCGCGACGGCGAGCGCCCGCTCGATCTGCGCGACGCTTGCCAGCGTTTGCCCAAAGCCACCGACGTCGGTGAGCTACTCACACTGGCGCTGCATTGGGCGGTGGAGGCGCTGGACGCCACGGCCGGCCTGGTGCATCGCTACCGCGCCCCGCTGTCACGACCGGTGATCTCTGCGGTGTGCGGAGTCACGCCCGAGTGCTTGGGTGAGGTGCTGCCCACAACGGATCCCAGCTACCAGCTCGCGCTGCGCGGTCGGGGACTCTGCGGTAGCCCTGGCGCAGGCCTCGCCGAGCGCTTGATCGCCGAGCGCTTGCGGTCTGTGCTGCCACTCGCGAGCGTCGCCATGACGCCGGTCATCGCAGCCGGGCGCCTGGTGGCCCTGCTGGAGCTGGGTAGGACCGGGCACCCATTCCGCGCCGACGACGCGGCCAATCTCGCCGAGTTCGCGGCCAGCGTCGGCCAGCGCCTCGGCTGATCCGAGACTTCTGCTACACTGCTCGATTCGAAGCATGCGGAGCTTTCGGAGCACGGTGAGGCAGGTCAAGGGTGTGGTCGTGCTGGCCACGCTGCTCGGCAGCGCGCTTTCGGGCTGCGATCGGCCGGAGTGGACGATTGGCACCGGCGGGGCTTTCAGTAGTGGCGGCTCCATCGCGGGCGGCGGCAAGGGCCCCACCCTTCCGCCGAGCGGTAGCGGCGGCGGCGGGGCTCCGGGCACGCCCTGCTACTTGGACCGCGTGCAGGGTCCGACGGCGATTTTCGAGGAGCAGACCGTCGATCCTCGATTCCCGGCCAGCCGTGAGCTCTACGCGCTCGTGACCGACGAGGAAGCCGAGGCACTACGGGCGGGCACAGTGCTGGTCCCGGCGCCGAGCCAGCTTCCGATGAAGCCGGCCGTGGTGCAGCTGCTCGAAAGCCTGATGGTGACGGCCGAGCAGCAGCCGCTGGTCCAGAGCCTGGCGTCGCGCTTGCAGATCTCACGCTCGACCTGGCCCAACCCCTGGGCGCTGCGACTGGTGGACTACCCGGCGACTCAGCACGTGAATCCGGTCCGGATCCTGCTTCGCGAGCAAGCCTGGGTCGCGCGCATCGTCGACGGCAAGCTCGCTGTCCTGGACCTGAACAACGAGCTGGTCTCGACCGGCGACGCGCTCGCCGAGCCCGAACGCATCGCGGCCGTGTTTTTCCCCACCTACCAAGGTGCCAGTGCCCCCAGCGTGGGCGGCTGTAACACCGGCTTCCGGACCTTCGCGCTCGGCGCCACCGAGATGGTCGAGGAGTGGTCCCTCGCCACCGACGATATCGTGGCACGACTCGAGCAAGATCTGACGCTGCTACGGCAGCTGCTGGTCGTCGTGCGCAACTGCAGCGCGGTGTCTCCCGGCACCTCGTTCAATACCGAAACGGCCTGCAACGCCTGGGCATCTTCCACCATTTACAGCGAATACACGGCGTACCAAGCCGCGCTCAGCCATCCCGTAGAGCTCTACAAGCCGAGCTCGCAACATCTGATCACCCTGATCGAAGCTCTCGAAGGCGATCTCTTCGAGCCGGATCCCTTCAGCTCGGCGCCCGGTGGGGAGGGCGGCGCAGCGGGCGACTCGGGCAGCGCGAGCGCAGGGGAGGGCGGCGTGGCGAGCGGCGGCGCTTTCGGTGCGGCGGGCGTCGGCGGCAACTGAGCCCGGCGCGTCGCGAGTCCGCTCACAGCCCCGCGCAGAAGCGCCGCACTGCGCTCTGCACGCCGCGCTCCACGTCGGCTTGGGTGGTGCCGCGTTGTTTGAGCCCGGTCTTGGTCGCCTCGAGTGAGTGGTCTCCGCCCTCGACGACGAACAGCTCACTCGGTGCCTTCATGCGCTGGCGCACCCGCTCCAGCTCGTCGAGGGGGCAGAGCGCGTCGCGCGTGCCTTGTACGAACAGCACGGGGGTGCTGAGCGCTAGCAGCACTTCGTCGCGTAGCTTTCCAGTCGGGCTCCGTAGCGGGTAGCCGAAGCAGACCAGGCCGCTCACTGGCTCGCCGAGCGCCAGGTGGCAACCGACGCGGCCGCCCATGCTCTTGCCGGCCAGCACCGTTTGCTCTCCTTCGGCCAGCTCGGAGCGCAGCGCGGCCAGCTCGAGCGCGTGCGCCGCCACCAGTGCGTCGAGCTTATCGGGCGCTCGGCGCGGGCCGCCGGCTCGCAGGTAGCGGTAGTCGAAGGTCCGCACCCGACCGAGCTCGCCCAGCAGCACAGCGAAACGCTGCATCCAAGCCGAGGACGAGGGTGCGCCGGCGCCATGGGCGAAGAGGAAGCTGGTGGCCAAGCCTCGAGGCTACCCAACGCCTGGCCAGGGACCACAAAAGGACAACGGCTCGGAGCGAGGGGAGCGCTCCAAGCCGTTGAGGAATTTAGGGAGACGGCGACCGAGGCGGAGGGGGGGGCACCAAGGGCGCCGTCTGCAACCACTCTTAGTAGCAGGTTCCGTGCCAGCTTTCGTTTACAATCAAATCAGCTATTTATAGCATTTGTTCAATGGGCCGGATTTCAGATCTGAAAATAGTACTGCTCTCTCGAAACGTAGCCGTCACCCGGAATCTGACGTCCCGTCACATAGCCGCCCACCCAGCAGCCCAGCTGCGTTTGGGGCTGGGGCGCGGTCTCGTGGCGTCTGGGGCCCCCAGCCCCAAACGCGCTGCTGGAGGGCCTGGTCGCGCAGGCTGGGCAGGCTGGGACCGGGCGACGTGGTGCCGTGTTTCGGCTGGGACCGCGGGGAGCGGCCAAACCAGCGCCGAGCAT